>JBGOWS010000052.1:0-11384 GCA_041478735.1 Thermodesulfovibrionia bacterium
CCGGTTTCCGCAGCAGGGAGATGAGTGAGGCATTTGACGTCCTTGAAAAGGCAATGGTTATCAGCAGGGTGTATGCCTCTGCATCTAAACAACTTCCGATAATAAATAATTTAAGGAAAATGCCAAAGCTTTTGTATCTAGACACAGGGCTTGTCAACTATCAGGTAGGACTGCGGACTAAAATTATGAATATACAGGATATTAATGCTGTATATCATGGTCAGTTGAGTGAACAGATTGCAGGGCAGGCTTTACTGTCGCTGGCAATACGGAAAAACATAAACCTGTCTTACTGGTACAGGAAGCAGAAAGGCTCTATTTCAGAGATAGATTATCTGATAAGCTCACATAACAGGCTTATTCCAGTTGAAGTCAAGTCCGGGAAATCCGGGACATTGAGGTCCCTGCATAATTTTATTGATGAAAGCAAAAATGATTTTGCAGTCAGAATATATTCCGGGATGATGGGGATTGAAAAAATACGCACCCCGAGAAAGAAACAGTTCACCCTGTTTTCAATCCCATTCTATTTGTTGCATCGGGTAGAGCAATTACTTGATGAAGTCCTGTAAATGAACACAAAGCGGGAGTGCCGGTGGTGGGAGTCGAACCCACACGGAGTTGCCCCCACCGGATTTTGAGTCCGGCGCGTCTGCCATTTCACCACACCGGCATTTTCAGTAAGCAGTAATAAGCGAAAAATACCAAAATGTAACTCTTACTCTACTTTTTGTGCATACGGTCAAGAATATTTTTAATTATATATGTGCACTCAATAATTTTACATTCCACGGGTTACAATTTTCAATGTTATTCCCCTCTACTATCGCCCTCCCCTAACCCCTCCCGTCAAGGGAGGGGAATTAAGGAGATGAAGTTCAATTAGGTAGACAAAGCAAAATAAGAATAGGAAGTCTGATAAAGATGCTGAAACAAGTTCAGCATGACATCTGCTGTGTATAAAGATTTCTTCAACAGCCTATTGACAGATGAAACGGTCATTTCTTGAGACTTTTATTTTCATAGACCCTCTAAAAATATGCTGTTTTCAATTTATTCCAAAAAATAAAATGGGCCGGAGACAGTAAAAATACCTGGATTATTTCCCGATGCAGAAATTATTAAATATCTTGTTCAATATATCTTCGGTTGTAACGACTCCGACAACCTCTCCGAGCCTGTCCAGGGAATCCCTGAGTTCAAGTGCAAGGATTTCGAGGGGTTGATTTTGTATCAAAACAGACACAGCCCTATTCAGTGATGTCTTAGCATTCTCTATTGCAATCTTGTGTCTGAGATTCGTAACAACAACTCCTTCTCTTTCTTCCTTCCAGTCCTTCAGGCATGACTCAAAAATCCTGTCTTTCAGATCTTCAAGCCCATCTCCCCTGGTTGCAGAGATATTTAAGATGGAGGAAGAAGGACGAGGGACGAGGGACGAAATTGAATTTCGATCAATTGCTGATTGAAGGTCAGATTTATTTAATACAAAAATCGTGTTCTTATCCTTTACCTTTTGAATCACCTCAAAATCTTCATCCTTGAGAGGTTCACTGGAATCAAAGATGGCAATTACAAGGTCAGCATCCTTGATACTCTGAAGACTTCTTTTTACACCCTCTTTTTCAGCGATATCCTGCACATCTCTTATCCCTGCGGTATCCATAATCCGTAATGGAAGGCCTTTTATGTTCAGATATTCCTCGATTATATCCCTTGTCGTACCTGGAAACTCTGTTACTATTGCCCTGTCTTTTTTTAGTATTGCATTTAGGAGAGATGATTTCCCTACGTTTGGTCTCCCAACAATTGCTGTTAAAAGTCCTTCCCTGAAAAATTTTGCCTCATCATAGGTTTTAAGAAGTATCTGGAGCTCTTTGTCAATCTCTTCCATCGATTTTAACATGGCCTGTGTTGATGATATCTCTATTTCATCCTCCGGGAAATCTATGTACGCTTCTACATTTACACAGAGTTCTGTTAGCTTGTCTCTTAATGCTGTTATCCTTTCAGACAGGCCACCCTGAAGCTGTTCAATAGCGATCCTTCTGCTTTCATCCGTCATGGATCTTATAAGATCGAGTACCGCCTCTGCCTGGCTAAGGTCTATCCTCCCATTTATAAACGCCCTTTTAGTAAACTCTCCTGGTTCTGCAAGTCTTGCACCTTGTTTCAGGACAAGTTCAAGGGTTTTTCTCAGGGTAATCATACCTCCATGGCAATTTATCTCCGCCACATCTTCTTTTGTGTAGGAATATGGAGAGCGCATTATTACAACTAACACTTCATCAATCTCTTTCCCTGTTGTTGGATCTTTTATATAGCCATAGATTACTCTGTGGGACTTTGAATTAGTAAGGGACCTGTTTTTTGGCGAGCAGAAGATTTTTTCTACTAGCTCTATAGAATCTTTCCCGCTCAATCTGACAATACCTACCCCTCCTTCACCAAGGGGGGTTGAGATTGCAGCTATAGTATCGTCTATGCACATGATTACAGTATAGCGTAGCTTAAGATGGTATGAAGATTCAAAAATTTAGGCTGCTTCTTTTTTGACTTTTTTATTTATGTAAAACTGCTGGGCAATACTCAAAATATTGTTCATAAGCCAGTAGAGTACAAGGCCTGATGCAAAATTGAGGAACATAAATGTAAATATGATCGGCATAAACATCATCATCTTGTTCTGCCGGGGGTCCGCAGATGTCGGGGTCATTTTCTGCTGTATTAACATGGTAACACCCATAACTATGGGCAATGGACCCACAGCAAAACCCCCGATTAACGGAACCATTGAAGTGATGTGTCCAAAAAGTGTATCCGGTCCTGAAAGGTCTTTTATCCAGAGCATAAATGGTGCGTCCCTGAGTTCTATTGCTATTAACAATATTTTATAAAGCGCAAAGAATACCGGTATTTGAAGGAGCATCGGCAGACAGCCTCCCACAGGATTTACCTTATGCTTTTTATAAAGTTCCATCATCTCCTTTTGCATTCTCTGCGGGTCTTTCTTATATTTTTCCTTTACCTCAGCCATTCGGGGTTGTATTTCTTGCATCTTTTTCATTGACTTCTGACTTTTGTTAATGAGTGGGATAAAAGGTATTCTCACAATTATAGTAAGAAAGATTATCGCCCATCCATAGTTACTGGTTAATGAATAAAAAAACTTAAGCACCCAGAAAAGAGGTATGGCTATTATAGAAAAGAACCCAAAATCTATAATATGTTCGAGACCTACATTAAGAACTTTTAGTCTGTCATATTCTTTTGGCCCGGCATATAGAATTAAGTTATTTACGCCGGATTTACCCTTGAATGCAATAACAGGAGAGTCTTTCAGTTTCCATACCCTTGCCTCTTCCATGCTGGTCAGGGGGGTGAGGGAGGAGAAGAAATACTTGTCTTCCTGTGCTATCCACTTCAGGCCCTCCTTATAGCTCTTGGATTCTTCTAACTTTTTCGCTTCAAACTCGATTCTGTCAGTGTCTTTGAGAAGCACGGGTCCTATATGTGTAAAATTAGGTTTATTATCATAGATGCCGAAATCAGTACCCAGGGTTATCCAATACTCAGGCAGCCCTGAGACTTCATCTTTAATATCAATTCTGTAAGTGTCACTATAGAAATTTAAAGTCCTCCTGATAGATAAACCTGAATCTGCATATTCAAATATAAGTGACCCGGTTTTTTTATTGTTACCGAGTTTCAAATCCTTTCCAGTAGATTTAAAGTTAGCATTTGACAGGTAAAATTTGTCCTTTGAACCGATAGCAAGAGGAGGCTCTATTCCAGGCTTTTCAAGCAACACAATGTTTTTACCATTTTTATCCTTATGGTTTTTGATCTCGTAGTATTTTAAAGTCCCCCCCCTTGTTGTAAAGACCGCAGAATATAACTCAGTTTCAACCCGTATCTCTTTTTCTTCAATAGGCGTACTCGCAGGTTCAACAATTATTGGCTTTGAAGGTTCTACAGGAGTAGGTTTTTCTTTTTCCTCTACTTTTGCCTGTTCCTGAATCTTCTGTGGTGCAGGTTTAATAAAGAAATACTGATAGAGAAAAAGGATAGCAAACGCAAGTGCTATTGCAAGAAGGGTTCTCTTTTCCATCTTTATTTCACAGGGTCATACCCGCCGGTATGAAAGGGATGACACCTCAGTATCCTCCTCAATGAAAGATATAATCCTCTAAAGGAACCATACTTTTTTATTGCATTAATCGAATATTCAGAGCATGTAGGAGTAAACCTGCAGCTCATGGGAAGCACAGGAGATAAAATGTACTTGTATAACCTTATCAGCAATATAAGAAGTTTTCTCATCTTAAGAATATCCTTTTTGTAAATCCGGGTGTAAAGAATTTCGTTTTTGAGGCGTCGATAAATCTCCTCGCAATGACACTGTATCGGCTTCTGTTATTTTCGACATAAATTTCTTGATATCTCGAATAAAATCATCCAGCTCAGCCTCTACAGAAAACTTTCTGGCGATAATAACAAAATCGTAATTAAAAGACCACCCTTGTAAAAGCTTTCTCATGGCCTCTCTCAGGAGACGTTTTATCCTGTTCCTTATAACAGCGTTGCCAGCCTTTTTCCCAACAGAAAGGCCAAGACGGCTGAAACTGAGTTTATTCGGCCTTGCGTAGATGACGAGATACTTCGAAGCTAAGGTAACACCTTCCTTGAAGACCAAATCAAAATCCCGTCTTTTTGTTATGGAGCATAAAGATTTTTTACACCTTAAACAGTCAATCTTTTGCGCCCCTTGGCTCTTCTCCTTTTGAGAACCTTACGCCCGCCTGGGGAACTCATCCTTTCAAAAAAGCCGTGAGTCCTTTTTCGTTTGATTTTATGTGGGTGGTATGTAGTATATGTTCCCATTGTCTTTTGAACTAGAATTATAAATTTTTATTGAAAATAAAGTCAAGTTTTCGAATGCCACTGTCAAGCCACATGCCGACATGTCGGCACAAAAGAGGATGAAAATAATCCAATAATCCCTCCTTTAGAAAAGGGTGGGAAGAGGGGGGTTGAAAGGTATTTTCGAGTCAAATGCATTATATTATAGTAGCATGTATAATATTCCTTGAAAGGAGGAGTAGATTGTGCAGGAGATGCTAAAGGTAGAGGATCTATGGGTCTCTGTTGGCAACAAGGAGGTTTTGAAAGGTATTAACTTTTCTTTGAAATACGGTGAAATCCATACGTTATTTGGACCAAATGGTGCTGGTAAGACATCTTTTATGATGACCCTTATGGGATTTCCAAGATACAAAATAGAGCAAGGGAAAATTTATTTTAAAGGAGAAGAAATAACTGATAAAGATGTTTATGAAAGAGCACGGCTTGGTCTCGGTATTTCTTTTCAACGGCCTCCGACTGTAAGGGGTGTTACTTTGAGAAAGATGATCGAAATAATTTCCAATAAAGAAGAGTTTATTGAAGATATAGAAAAACTCAACCTTTCAGGGCATTTAGATAGAGGACTTAATGACGGTTTTTCTGGTGGTGAGATGAAACGCTCAGAGCTTCTCCAGCTTATAGTTCAAAGACCTGACCTAGTCCTCATTGACGAGCCAGAATCAGGCGTTGACATTGAAAATATCGCTATAGTAGGTGATGCTATAAATACGCTTTTGGGTAAGGACAAGGTAAAGGAACAAAAAAGAAGTGCAATAATAATAACTCACACCGGGTATATCCTTGATTATGTAAATGCCGATAGGGGTTATATTTTATTTGAAGGGAATTTAGTCTGTGGAGGGAACCCAAGGGATATTCTTTCGGAAATAAAAAAGCATGGGTACAGGAGGTGCGCCGAATGCCGATAAGCAAAACGTACCTTTCTGATTTAAAGGTAAGAGCTGAAAATGCAAAAGAAAAAAAAGCAATACTTGGACCGGACATAGACCTTTCACGTTACAGCAAGCATATTGAAAGAGGAAAGATAGAAAGTCTTGAGAGTCTGTCTCATCAGGCAAAAGAGGCTGCTATTATGACAGGTATTAATATTAAGGAGGAATTAAGGTCTGGATCGTACCTTCAAGTTGATCACTCTGTAGTTTATGAAAGTTTAAAAAAAGCTTATGAAGGTAAGCTTGAAATAATGAGTACTACTGATGCTCTCAGCAAGTATGACTGGCTGGAAGACTATTATTGGAGAGCAGTTCCTGTTGATCAGGACAAATATACTGCTCAGGTTGAATTAAATATGACTCACGGATACTTCATAAGGGTACTACCTTATCAAAAACCGCAATATCCTGTACAGTCATGTTTATTAGTTGCAGAGAGCTATGTGAGTCAGAATGTTCACAATATAATCATTGTGGAAGAGGGCGCAGAACTTCAAGTAATAACTGGCTGTACATTGGCCAAAAGCGATGCTGAAGGAATACATCTGGGAGTATCCGAGTTTTTTGTTAAAAAAGGGGGGAAACTTTTCTTCACGATGATCCATAACTGGGCTGAAAACTTTCATGTAAGACCAAGAACATGGGCTGTTGTCGAAGAAGATGGGGCTTTCGTCAGTAACTATGTCCTTTTAAGGCCTGTGAAGTCCATTCAGGCGTTTCCAGTTGCCTATCTTAAAGGAGACAGGTCTTCTGCAAAGTTTAATACTGTGGTTTACGGACTCAAGGATTCTTACATAGATCTTGGTTCCAGGATAATCCTTGAAGGAAAGGAAACAAGGGGAGAATCTATTACAAGGACAATAGCTGCTGATGAGAGTGTGATTTATGCAAGAGGGGATCTCGTAGCTAAAACCAGAGATTATTGTCTGGCTCATCTTGACTGCCGTGGAATAGTATTTTCTAACAAGGCAAAAATCTATGCCATCCCTCAGTTGGCATCAGAGGGTGCATTAAAAGCTGAGCTTTCTCATGAAGCTTCCATAGGTCCTATAGCTGAAGAGCAGGTTGAGTATTTGATGTCAAGGGGTATCTCCAGAGAAGATGCTGTTTCTGTGATAACATCTGGATTCTTAAATTTAGACATACCTTTTATCCCCGAGTTTCTTGACAGAAATATAAAGGAGGTTATAAAGGCTACCGCTAAAGAGGCTCTATAGGGGCAAATTGCAACTGTAACAATACGCCTTTTTTAGCTCAGATAATTTGAATTAATATTTAGACCATGTTAAAATAACGAACATCCTTTTCTGCAGTTCTACGGAATAAAAAAAATGGCTGAAATAATCCCTTTCAAGGGAATTCTTTACAATGTTTCCAAGGTATCAATGGAGGACGTGTTAGCTCCTCCATACGATATCATATCGCCTGAATACAGAGAAGAATTATACAGGAAAAGCCCTTACAATATAGTCAGGATAGATTTTGGTAAAGAGCAGCCCGGAGACAGCGAAACAGAAAATAAATATACAAGGGCAAGGAGATATCTTGATGCATGGATAAATGATGGGGTGCTTATCTGTAGCGAAAGACCCTCATTCTATGCGTATGGAATGTATTACAAGATAGGCGGGGAACAAAAACGGCTTCTCGGATTCCTTGGGCTTGTAAAATTGGAGGAGTTAGGTAAGGGTAGTATATTTCCCCACGAGTGCACTCAATCAAAGCCAAAACAAGACAGGTTAAACCTGATGAGGTCATGCGAGGCAAACATAAGCCCGATATTCTCACTATATAAGAGTACAAAGAAACAGGTGTCAACTCTACTTTCAAGAATCGCTAAGTTAAAACCATATATAGAGTCAAGGGATGCTGCTGGAACTGTTCACAGGATTTGGCAGATTGATGAAAGAAAGGATATAGAGGTTATAAAGAAAGAAATTGAAGGCAAGGCTATTTTTATTGCAGATGGACACCACAGGTATGAAACAGCCCTTGAATTCCAGAAGGAGAGTAGGAAGAAGACATCTTCAACAGCCACCGAGCCTTATGATTATGTGCTTATGTTTTTTGCAAATATGTTAGATGAAGGTCTAACAATACTCCCAACGCACAGGCTTTTAAAAGAAATTCCCGAGGACATGAGCAAAACGCTTTCTCAATATTTTGAGATCGAGCCTGTGAAAGCAGATTTTGATATTGCAAAGAGGATAGCAGGCAGAAGACATGTTTTCGGTTTTTTCCGGAACGGGGGTGATGTCTGGTATCTCCTTAAAAACAAAAAAGATAATTTATCGGAAGTCAGTCCTGAACTTAGAGAAATAGATGTAATTATATTGCATAAGCTGGTAATAGAAAGGATATTTAAGACAACCGATATAGAATATGAAATGGATATAAACAAAGCCCTTGATAAAGTGAGAAGTGGGCAGTTTAGTGCTGTCATTTTCCTTAATCCTACAAAAGTTGATGACGTTGGAAAAGCTGCTCTCTCTTCGGTAAGAATGCCACCAAAATCAACATATTTTTATCCAAAACTTTTAACAGGGGTTGTTATAAATAGTTTCTCTGTCTCTGATGGCCCAGCTAAGTTGGGGAAAATTATTTTATAGGAGGATCTTATGTCATTACGTGTTGCAATTAACGGTTTTGGAAGAATAGGAAGAAATTTTTTTAGGGCAAGCAAGGGATATAATGAATTTGAAATTGTTGCTATTAATGATCTTACCGATGCAAAGACCCTTGCCCATCTCCTTAAATACGACTCTGTACACGGCATATTCAATGCTGATGTAAAGGCAGGTGATGGGAGCATAACAGTTGATGGGAAAGAACTAAAAGTATTTGCTGTTACAGAACCCGAAAACCTGCCATGGAAGGACCTGCGTGTAGATATTGTTATCGAGGCTACAGGAATATTTGTAGACAGACCGTCTGCTGCAAGGCATTTAGATGCTGGAGCAAAGTGGGTAATTATTTCGGCACCTGCCAAAGAACCTGACGCGACAGTATGCATGGGCGTAAATGAGGAAACAATAGACCCCTCAAAACATAAGGTTATTTCAAATGCTTCGTGTACAACAAACTGTCTTGCACCTGTTGCTAAAGTCGTGCACAATGAATTTGGGATAGTAAAGGGGCTGATGACGACCATACACTCATATACAAATGACCAGAGGATACTTGACCTACCTCACAAGGACTTACGGAGGGCAAGAGCAGCTGCCCTGAACTTGATTCCAACGACAACAGGTGCAGCAAAAGCTGTTGGACTTGTGCTACCAGAACTAAAAGGTAAGCTTAATGGAATGTCAATAAGGGTTCCTACTCCTAATGTGTCTATTGTAGACCTTGTTGTTGAATTGGTAAAAGAAGTTACAGTAGAAGAAATTAATGCTGCGTTGAAAAAGGCTGCTGATGGACCTATGAAGGGAATCCTTCAGTACTCAGAAGCCCCTCTCGTATCATCAGATCTCAATGGAAATGCACATTCATCTATAGTAGACGCAACACTAACAATGGTGCTTGAGAGAAAGATGGCAAAAATTCTTGCCTGGTATGACAATGAATGGGGTTATAGTTCACGTCTAAGGGACCTTATTCTTTACATAATTAAGAGGATCTGAATATGGCAAGAAGAAATACAAATAACATAAATTCCGTTCCGATTAAAGATATTTTCAATAAGCTTACCATAGGAGACCTTGACATAAAAGGAAAGAGGGTTTTTATCAGGGCTGATTTCAACGTGCCCCTTGATGATAATCTGAAGATTACTGATGACAGGAGGATTCGTTCAACTCTCCCTACTATAAATTATGCAATTGATGAAGGAGCAAAGGTTATACTCTCATCTCATCTCGGAAGACCAAAGGGAAAAGCAGACCCGAGACTTAGTCTTGCGCCTGTTGCAAAGAGACTTCAGAGACTTCTTAACAAAGAAGTTATCTTTGCACCCGATTGCATTGGTAGCCAGACAGAAAGTCTTGTTTCAAAATTGAGAAACGGTGATGTGCTTCTCCTCGAAAACCTCAGATATTATCAAGGAGAAGAAAAAAATGACGAGGAGTTTGCACGTGCCTTATCACGGCTTGCAGATATATATGTCAATGATGCATTCGGGACTGCGCACAGGGTACATGCATCCATTGTCGGCATAATAAAGTTTCTCCCAGCAGCAGCAGCAGGCTTTCTATTGAAAAAGGAAATAGAATACCTTAAGGGAACGATAGATAATCCTGTGAGGCCCTTTGTTGCCATTCTGGGTGGGGCAAAGGTTTCCGGAAAGATAGGCGTGCTTGAAAATCTTGTTGAGAAAGTTGATAAGGTTATAATTGGTGGGGGCATAGCCTATACCTTTATAAAGGCTATGGGCTCTGAGGTAGGGAATTCACTTGTTGAAGAAGATATGCTCGAAACAGCACAACGGATAAGGAAAAAGCTAAAAGGGTTGGGCATTAAGTTTTATTTACCTGTAGACTGTGTGATTTCCCAGAGTATCGAGCCCGGCGCAGAAACAAAGATAGTGACAACCCTTGAGATACCAAGGGGGTGGAGGGCACTCGATATAGGTCCAGCCTCTGCCAAACTTTTTTCAGAGGCGATTCAGGATGCAAAGACTATCCTCTGGAACGGGCCTATGGGCATATTCGAAATAGATGCATTTTCAAGGGGGACTTTTGCTGTTGCCCGTGCTGTTGCAGATGCGTACGCGCTGACTATCGTTGGTGGCGGTGATACTGACCTTGCCGTACACAAGGCAGGTGTATCTGATGTAATATCGTTTATATCAACTGGCGGAGGGGCCGCCCTCCAATTGCTTGAAGGAAAAGAACTTCCAGGTATTGCGGCCTTAACAAACCGAGAAAATAAATAAAGCTTATTTTAATTCTAACTGGGCATTGCTTGATAAAACTCGGTATTAGAGGCAGATTCCGAAGAAACCTTATGTGGTAATTTCACGTTTCCGTGAGAAAATATACCTCTTTTCATTTCTACAATAGAAGGATTTTTGCACTCAAGTTGCTTTATAAGATATGAAGCTGCTATTTCTGTTTTTATAATATCGCCACATGTAAAGATATCTACAGCTGCATACCCATACTCAGGCCATGTATGAATTGTGAGATGGGACTCTGCTATAACTACTATGCCGCTGATACCAAATGGGTTAAACTCCCGAAAGGAAATATCTATTATTGTTGCCTTAGCTTCTTTTGCTGCAGAAACCATTGCACTTCTTATCTTTTCAAGACTTTTCAGAGTTTCTGGATTACACTCCTTCAATTCTACTAAAAGATGGGTGCCTAAAGCATACAATTCTCTACCCCCCTTCTAATTTAGAGTATTAAGTTATACAGCTTACAGCAAACGGAGTATAGTTGTCAAGGAAAAATCTATACCCAAATCCCGATATAGAAATTACGTAAACCTATCCGAATAATATTTAGAGGCAATTTTTTCATTATATGGTATCTGTTTCTGTTAAGTTAGCCTCTAAAATTTCTTCTGCAATGAAGTGTCGCCTCA
>JBGOWS010000001.1:0-38689 GCA_041478735.1 Thermodesulfovibrionia bacterium
ACGGAAGTTCCCCCCTAAGAAATCATAAAATTCATATATTACGGGAAGTTAAATGAAATTTAGCCCTTAATGTAGCCACTAATAATATTATTTCAAAGTGATAATTATATTGACATATATGTAATAATAGATTATAAGTGTACTCACTATGTATGTCGATTCATCTACTGTTAAACAAGGCAACAAGTCATATACGCGATATCTGCTGCGCGAATCTTATCGTGAGGGCAAAAAGGTCAGGCATCGCACGATAGCCAATCTCTCTAAATGCTCGGAGGAAGAAATTGCTGCTATCCGTCTGGCGCTACGGCACAAGAAAAATCTTTCGGAATTGACAGATAAGGGAAAATCATTTTCACAAAAGCAGGGGTTATCCATAGGGGCAGTATGGCTGGTTTATGATATAGCCCGACAACTGGGTATCGTCAATGCCTTTGGGACAACCAGGCATGGCAAACTGGGACTGTGGCAGGTTATAGCCCGTGTGATTGATCAGGGCTCACGGTTGTCGGCAGTGAGGCTGGCAGGATGCCAAGCTGCCTGTGATGTAGTTGGACTTGGGAAGTTTGACGAAGATGATTTATATGTCAATTTGGATTGGCTTTGTGAAAACCAGGCAACGATTGAAGACCGTCTTTTTAGAAACCTTTATCGCACAGATAAACCGGGGCTGTTTCTTTATGATGTAACCAGTTCTTATTTTGAAGGCACCCATAATGAGCTGTCAGCCTTTGGATATAATAGAGACGGAAAGAAAGGCAAACAACAAATAGTTATAGGACTATTATGCAATGAAACCGGAGTGCCTCTGTCAGTAGAGGTATTTACCGGCAATACGCAAGACCCCAAGACATTTGCCCCGCAAATCAAAAAGGTTGCTGAACGTTTTGGCAGCCAAGGGGTGACATTTGTTGGGGATCGGGGGATGATTAAAAGTCAACAGATCGAACAATTGGGGTCTGCACAGTATGGCTTTCATTACATTACAGCAATCACAAAACCACAGATAGAGAAGCTGCTTAAGGAAAAAGTAATACAGATGGATCTTTTCGAGCAGGAGCTTGCAGAAGTCAAAACTATTGAAGGGCTTCGGTATGTGCTTAGACGAAATCCTGCACGGGCACTGGAAATACAAAAATCAAGGCAAGACAAACTAAAAGCTTTGAAAAAGGAAATTGCCAAACAAAACCAATATCTCAAAGAGCATCCCCGTTCGGTTGTTGAAGTTTCGCTTCGCAGGGTCAATGACCGTAGTAAACAATTGAAGATTTCGGATTGGGCTTTGCTATCAGCATCTGATAGGGAGATAAAACTAACTGTAGAGGATGATATTTTAACCGAGGAAGCAAAACTCGACGGATGTTATGTACTAAAGACTGACTTATCGGAGGCAGCCGCAACGAAAGAGATTATCCATAACCGTTATAAAGATCTTGCATTAGTAGAATCCGCATTCCGTACCAGCAAGACAGTGGACTTGGAACTCCGCCCTATTCACGTCCGTCTGGCAACACGGACGCGTGGTCATGCATTTGTAGTGATGCTGGCATATCGAATCATACAGGAGCTTGCCATAAGATGGCAGCATCTGGATGTAACAATTCAAGAAGGCATTAATGAACTTTCCACTTTATGTGCCACTGAATTGATAATTAACGGAGAAAAACAATGCAATCAGATACCACAGCCCCGAGGATCTGTAAGGAAGTTAATAGAAGCTGCAAATGTCAGAATGCCGGAAGCGATCCCATGCAGAGGAGTAATTGTAACCACTAAGAAGAAACTGACATCACGCCGTAAAATAAAATGATTTCAAATAGTTAGAGATGTTGGAGTGTTTTTTTTCAGGGGGAACATCCGATTTAAACATACAACTATTATTTTATATGGGTATCCCCTTAAGTGGTGTAACCACTATAAGTTGTAGTTGCTTTACCTCAGACCCATCAAGTGCTATACTATATCTTGGTGCTACACCAGTCAAGGGGATACCCATATTATTTTAAATCAATGTGGTAGGTAAGATGCTCTTCCGCTAATACTTTGATTTTTGATTATGGAGCATGGGCAAATTTAACAGTGAGGAGTTCTCTAAAAGTCCAGACATGGTCGGTTAATCCAGCAGCCATGCCTGGAGTTTTTTGCTTCCATATTTGTTAAAAGGGTTTGGTTTTTTCATTGACTTTTTCTCTGAGGCTCATATGAGGCCGAGCAAAATTATAAAAGGCTTGAAAGAAAACAGTTTGTTTCTTGAGGTTTTCTCTATTCTTGCTAAAGCTCAAGGTTTTCCGGACCAAAGGACTTCCTGATGATTGGCATCGAAGGTATAAATACCGTCCTGTCTTAATGGAAACCTTCGTTGAAATTCAGCGTTTTCATGGAACATATTACAAAGCAGCTAACTGGATTTATGTGGGACAAACTAAAGGAAGGGGAAAATGTGACGTATATAACACTGCAAAGCTCCCTGTAAAAAATATATGGCTATATCCTCTCAATAAGTCCTTTAGAAGCATACTTTGCAGCTAACATTTCTTTTTTACTTTACAATATAACGGGGTTTACCGAATATTTACAAAGAAAGAATGTGCGCCTATCAAAACATCTGAAATACTTATTAAACTCGAAAAGTCATATTATTGACAGTTTTAGGATGTGAATCAGGATTATTGATAATTGGTTGTACATAGCATAACACAAAGAAATTAAATGATATTTATAAGGTGTAGTTACAGAAGTCTGATTAGGTTAGCAACTGGCAGGAAAATTGCTAATTTGCATATTATGAAAAAGTTATTGCTTTTTTTTCAGGTGTTCCAACATAAAGATGAGTAAAGGTTTAATAGCAGCACTATTAACGGGAGTGGAGCGCAATTATGCCACAGTGTCTGGTCTGTAAATACCATATAGCACCTTTCATGTCTTTTGGCAGGATGTCGCTGGCTAACGGCTTTCTCCCTGCAGATCGTTTTAGTGAGGAGTACTTCTTCGATCTGAGTGTTGCATTCTGCTCGAACTGTACGATGGTGCAATTGGTCGAACAGCCAGCACCTGAGAAGATGTTCCATGGTGAGTATGCTTTTTTTTCAGGAACATCATCAGGAATGGCCGCCCATTTCGAAAAGTTTGCTTCCCATGTTATTAAAGATTATCTTGGATCTGATGATCCATTTGTTGTTGAGATTGGATGTAATGACGGAATAATGCTGAGACATTTCGCAGACACAGGAATAAGACATCTTGGCATTGAGCCCTCGGAGAATGTCGCAAAAGCTGCAAAGGCGCTGGGTGTGAAGACAATTAGCCGTTTTTTTGATGAGGACCTATCGAGGGATATTGTTAGAGAGCATGGCAAGGCCGATGCATTTCTGGGTGCAAACGTTATGTGCCACATCGCGAGTATTAATTCTGTGATCCAGGGAATCAAAACGCTTCTGAAGCCGGATGGCGTTGCCATGTTTGAAGATCCATATCTTGGGGATGTTATCGAGAAGACTTCTTATGACCAGATATATGATGAGCACGTTTTCCTGTTTTCTGTCTCATCAATTCAATATGCCTTTAAACAGCACGGGATGGAATTGATCGATATCGAACCGCAGAGTACGCATGGGGGTTCTATGCGTTATGTGATCGCGCACAAGGGTGCCCGTAAAATCGCAGATTCCGTGTTTGAGCAGTTGGAAAAGGAGGCGGTACTTGGACTTAATCGGGCAACGACATATGATAGATTCAGGCGGAAGTGCGAGGAGTCGAGGGATGCGTTAAAGGCGATTTTGACAGGGCTCAATAGCGAGGGTAAGCGCGTTGTCGGGTATGCCGCGACATCGAAAAGTACGACGGTACTGAATTACTGCAACATCGACTCATCTCTTATTTCGTATATCAGCGATACAACACCTATCAAACAGGGAAAGTATAGTCCGGGAGTGCATATTCCTGTGAGGCCTTATCAAGAATTTGTCTCAGACTATCCTGATTTTGCGCTTCTGCTTGCCTGGAATCATTCAGAAGAGATAATGGCCAAGGAGCAGAAATTCAGGGAAGCCGGTGGAAAGTGGATTGTCTTTGTGCCGGAGGTTAAGGTTCTGGAATGATCTTGTGCGCAAATCCTTTAGCACAATATATTGCTCATAAAGAAGAAATTGATGCTTCTATTTCAAGGGTACTGAACAAGGGGTGGTATATTCTTGGTGAAGAGGTGAAGATGCTTGAGAAGGAGTTTGCTGAATACGTAGGCGTCTCATACGGAATCGGGGTGGGTAACGGGACTGATGCGCTTCATCTTGCGCTTGTGGCGTGCGGGATAGGCCCTGGCGATGAGGTGATAACTGTTTCTCATACGGCTGTTGCTACGGTATCTGCTATTGTAATGGCAGGGGCAACTCCGGTATTTGTGGATATTGAACAAGATTATTATACTATGGATCCTTCCAGTCTTGAAGCTGCAATTACCTCGAAAACAAAGGCAATTATCCCTGTGCATCTCTATGGACAGCCTGCCGATATGGATCCGATTATGGCTATAGCAAAAAAACATGATTTATTAGTAATTGAAGACTGTGCACAGGCTCATGGGGCTATGTATAAGAATAAGCGCGTTGGTTCTTTCGGCTCAATGGCATGCTTCAGCTTTTACCCTACAAAGAATTTGGGGGCGCTCGGAGATGGTGGGATGGTTGTAACTAACGATGACTCCCTCGCCTCACGGTCCCGCTTACTTCGTGAATATGGATGGGTAGATCGTTATGTAAGCCATATAAAAGGGTGGAATACACGACTCGACGAAATCCAGGCGGCAGTGCTTAGGGTTAAATTACGGCATCTGGAGCAGGATAATAGCAAACGTATGCGGCTTGCTCAGATCTACGACAGAGGTTTATCCGAGATACCTGAAATCAGATTGCCCAAGAGACGGAAAGGTTCTATACACGTTTGCCATCTTTATGCAGTCAGATATAATAAAAGAAATGAACTAATCGCTTTTCTCAAAGAAAAAGACATACAGGCACTTATACATTATCCGGAACCGGTGCATCTCCAGCCTGCATTTCTTGAATGTGTATGTGTTTCCAATTCACTCCGCGAGACCGAACATGTTGCGGAATCAGTGCTTTCGTTGCCTATTTATCCCGAGATAAATGATTCAGAAGTGCAAACGATTATTGATGTGCTGAGAGGATATTTTTCATGAAAGGCCCCATATGGGAAGGGGTTTATGCTTCGTTTGTTGATGTCCCTGTAACTGGGCCGGGGTTTTCTGGAGAAATTTGGAGGAACAATTCACTAAAGAAGATTTCTCACTTTAGGGAGCTATCGGTAGCAGAACATTCTATACCACCTGTTACTATTAATCGTGACAGTCTTCTCCCAATCCTTACGGCGTTTGTAAGTGCGGAAGGCAGTTCTGTTGTCTTGCTCGATTATGGTGGAGGCATAGGATTCTCTTATTATCAGGTCCAGAGCTCTTTACCTGAAAGAGCAATCTTGAAGTTCCACATAGTTGAACTTGAAGATGTTTGTCGAGTAGGCCGCGAGTTTTTTGTGGACACACCAAATATATTCTTTCATGAGTCTCTGCCAGATGTGTGGAGCCATTCCCTTCTGTTTAATGGAGTAATAAAGGCTTGGCATTTTCACCGTATACAGACTGACTGGTGGTATGTGGCAAGTGGGGTCCTGAGGGTTGGGTTATATGACATGCGGCCTGATTCGTCCACCTTTAAGAAGACCATGGATTTTCTTATGGGCGATTTGCAGCAGTCACAGGTCGTCAAGAAACCTCCGGGTGTAGCTCATGGATGTAAGACCATACAGGGACCTGTTAATTTGTTCTATGTTACCTCCCACGTCTATAATCCGGATGATGAGATTCGTATTGCTTACAATGATCCGGAGATGAACTTTGACTGGCTCAAAGGGCCGGAAATCAAGTAAATGGTATCCAGGAATAAGCCGGATAACCTGCCACCTTCAATGCTCTTATGGGGTGGTACGGGACAGGCCAAGGTTTTACGGCCACTCATAGAATATTACGGCTCAAAGGTTGTCGTGGTAATTGACGATACACCGGATATTCCCCCGCCTTTCCCTGACGTCCCGGTGTACTTCGGGTGGGATGGGTTTTATCAGTGGATAAAGGATCAGGACCGAAAAAAAATCGGTTTTTGTATAGCAATCGGGAATCCTCATGGGAGGGTAAGAATCTCGCTGCATGATTCGCTGAATGCTGAGGGGCTTTCACCTGTGACATTGGTTCATCCGGCTGCCTGGGTTGCCAAGAATGCGTTTATTGGAGATGGATCGCAAGTTCTTGCCGGAGCAATTGTTGAGGCTGAAGCAAGCATCGGACGACAATGCATCATTAATACTAAGGCAAGCGTTGATCACGAGTGTATCCTTCATGATGGAGTGGAACTTGCACCTGGTGCAACGCTTTGTGGAATCGTCACAGCAGGAATAAATGCCTGGATATGTGCGGGTGCGATAGTGCTTCCGCGAATCAATATAGGTGCTGATGCGGTTATAGGTGCGGGTGCTGTTGTGACAAGGGATGTGCCGGAGGCAACAACGGTCGTAGGCGTTCCGGCAAGACCGTTGAATGCAGGAAAAAAGAAGGATTAGACATGAAAAAGATTTTTATGGCAGGACCCTGGATAACTGAACACGAGATAAAAGTAGTCGAAGATGCCATGAAAAATGGCTGGTACGAAAATGCTTACTACTATGTTGAAACGTTCCAGCGCGAGTTTGCGGAATATCATAGCCGAAGGTATGGCATTATGACCCCCAATTGCACCACGGCAATCCATCTTCTTCTTACTGCCATGGGCATTAAGAAGGGAGACGAAGTCATTGTCCCTGAGTGCACATGGATTGCAACTGCCGCACCTATTACTTATCTTAGGGCTACACCAGTTTTTTGCGATATTGATCCCGAACACTGGTGTCTCGATCCTCTTTCCGTTGAGAGGAATATTACAGAAAAGACGAAGGCTATTATTGTTGTTGATCTTTACGGCAATATGCCGCTGATGGATGAGCTCTTGGAGATATCACACAAATATCGAATACCGCTTGTCGAAGATGCAGCTGAGGCCATTGGATCGATTTATAAGGGAACACGCGCAGGAAAGTTCGGCATCGGATCTGTTTTTAGCTTTCACCGGACAAAGACTATCACCACAGGTGAAGGTGGGATGTTGCTTCTTGATGATGCCACCTTGTATGAAAGATGTATGTTTTTGCGGGACCATGGGCGGGTCAAGGATATACCATACTACAATTCAGAAGTTACCTATAAATATATGCCATTCAATCTGCAGGCTGCTCTTGGATATGCTCAGTTTCAGCGAATAGAGGAACTTGTTGGCAGGAAACGAGAACTCCTGAAAATGTATAAAGAACGGCTGTCTGATATTGAAGACCTGCAGTTTAACTCTGAACCTGAGCATGTGCAAAATGGGGCATGGACCACGGCCCTCGTATTTGGGAAATCTCATTGTATTACGAAGAAAGAAGCTATGAGACAGATAGAAGCTATGGGAATGCTAACCCGACCTTTTTTTTATCCGCTGTCTTCACTCCCAGCCTATCCCGGTTGCGGCCCAAAATATGAAGAACGTAATCCAATTGCATATGATATCTCAGACCGCGGAATCAATCTGTCCTGTGCTATGAACCTTACTGAAGACCAGATTCATGCTCAGTGTGACGCAATTAGAAAAATACTCGGCAGATAATACTTTTAGAAAGGAATGATATGAGTGAGCTTACATATATGAAATTGCCGGATCTTAAGGGAGCAAAAATACTGATAACCGGAGGGCTTGGCTTTATCGGGAGCAATCTTGCACATGCTTGCCTACAGCAGGGGGCAGAAGTATCGATTTTCGATTGCCTGGACCCCCATTCAGGGGGAAAGATTTATAATGTAATGGATATAAAGGACTCAGTTACTCTTTGCTTCCATGACATACTAAACTTCGATCAGGTGTCTCATCATGTAAGCAGAAACGATATTATTATTAATTGTGCTGCTTCGACATCTCATCCTTTTTCAATGAGGGAGCCCTGGATCGATCTTGATGTTAACAGCAGAGGAGTTATCAACATATTGGAGGCCATTCGTAGATTCAATCGCAGGGGAAAGTTCATTCATATCGGCACGAGTACTCAGTTGGGAAGGTTACAATATCAACCTGCTGACGAGAACCATCCCGAGTTCCCGACTGATATCTATTCAGCTAATAAGAGTGTTTCAGAAAAATATGTGCTTATATATGCGAATGCTTTTCAATTGAGGGCGTCTGTTGTAAGATTGTCAAATGTCTTTGGCCCGAGAGCCAGCATACATAGTCCCGAATTTACTTTCAATAATTATTTCATCGGCCTTGCCCTGCAGGGAAAGGACATAACCGTATTCGGAGACGGGGCCCAAAAAAGAAACGCAATCTATGTCGACGATGTGGTCTCAGCTATTCTGATGGCGGCAAAGAGCGACTTGGTCGACGGTGAGACCCTCTTTGCAGTTAGCGATTACCATTATAGCGTTGCTAAGATTGCTGAGGAAACGGTTCGACATATGGGTTCAGGTAACGTCAAGTTCATAGAGTGGCCAAAAAGCAGAAAATCCATTGAAGTTGGCGACGCGATTCTAAGCAATAAGAAAGTCAGGAAGCTGCTGAACTGGTCGCCCGAGCATGACTTGGAAGCAGGTCTTTTAAAGACAAAGGCATTCTATGAGACATGTCTTGATGAATATCTGAGGTGAAGAAATGAAAATATTGATTACCGGGGCGCTTGGACATATAGGATCACGGCTGCTTCGTGACATTCCGAAGCTTCAGCCATGCGTCGAGATTATCATGATAGACAATATGATGACTCAGCGATATTCATCTCTTTTTGACCTTCCGGAAGGGGGCACATATCATTTCATTGAAGATGATATTTTGACAGCCGATATATGGGCAGTGATGAATGGAGTCAATGTGGTTATTCACCTCGCAGCTGTAACTGATGCGGCCAATAGCTTCAGGAACAAGGAACAGGTTGAGCATGTAAATTATAATGCTACTGCGAGAGTTGCTGAGGCCTGTTGTACTGCGGGAATACCTATGATCCATATTTCGTCTACAAGCGTATATGGAACTCAAAAAGAACTTGTAGATGAGACCTGCTCGCATGACGAACTCCAACCACAGAGCCCTTATGCGGAGACAAAGCTGAAGGAGGAAAATCTGCTGAGAAATCTTGGTTTGTCGAAAGGGCTCCGGTTTATCTCGTGCCGGTTCGGGACAATTGCCGGTACCTCGACTGGCATGCGCTTCCATACTGCTGTCAACAAGTTTTGCTGGCAGGCAGTTATGGGGCAGCCGCTTACTGTCTGGAGAACTGCCATGCACCAAAAGCGGCCTTATCTTTCTCTTGATGATGCAGTGAGGGCATTGATGTTTATAATTGATAGAGAGCTCTTTGATAACAGAGTCTACAACGTGCTGACTGAGAACCTGACGGTGCACGATATAGTCGAGTCTATAAAGCAGAGGGCCCCTGAACTTTTGGTTGGTTTTGTCGATGCCCAGATTATGAATCAGTTATCCTATGAAGTATCGAATAAGCGATTTAAAGACAAAGGTTTTAATTTTACCGGCAGTATCGACAGATGTATCGCTGATACTATCAGATTGATTGGTAAAGCAGGAGGAAACCGTGTCAGATAAGAAAATGTATACCCGCGAAGAGTTTGAGAACTTGCGCAAAGAGTCTGCACTGGCTATGGACGGGGATCAATCCATTAGGGAAGAAGCGCTTAAAGTGCTGGTAAAGGCAGATCAATACCGGTGGATCCATCAAACCACCTGGCTTGGTGAGCCAATCCTCAATCTCCCCCAAGATATGTTTGCGATTCAGGAAATTATTTTCAGGACCAGGCCGAAATTTATTATAGAAGTTGGAGTTGCATGGGGAGGTTCTCTGTTATTCTACTCCACGCTTATGGAGGCGCTCGGCGGTGAAAGAATTGTCGGCGTAGACCTATACATCCCTGAGGATCTGAAAGCCAGGCTCCTTTCGCACGGGAAACTGTCGGAGAGGATTACCTTGATAAACGGATCATCAGTTGAAGAGGATACGCTCAGCAGAATTCAATCCATCATCGGTAATTCGCGCGATGTCATGATAATGCTGGACTCCTATCATACCCACCAACACGTTCTCATGGAACTTAGGATGTATTCACCTCTAATCGGTATAGGGCACTATCTGATTTGCGGGGATACCATCCTTGAAGATATTCCACAGCAGGTGCACCGCCCACGGCCATGGGGACCGGGCAATAACCCAAAAACAGCCCTCAATGCGTTTCTGAAGGAGTCGGATCGCTTTGTCGTTGACGAAAGCATAGGTACAAAATTATTGTTCACCTGTAACCCGGGCGGGTATCTTCGGTGCGTACGATGAATAAAGCGCTGGTGAGCATCGGGATTCCTGTCTATAATGATGAAACTTGGGTGAGCAAGACATTGAAATCTGTTATCAATCAGGATTATAATAATCTTGAGATAATAGTTGTAGATGATTTTTCCAACGATAAGACCCGCGAAATATGTAAATCATTTCAAACCACAGATCACAGAATTATCTTCCATGAAAATCCTTTTACTATAGGTGCTATAGAAAACCATAAACTTGTTTTCAACTTAAGTCACGGTGAATATTTTATTTGGTGTAATGGTCACGACTATTTTGATCCATCTTACATCTCGAAATGTGTAGAATCTTTAGAACAGGATAAAAGCTTGCAGCTATGTTGCGGTAAAACCGATCTCATTAGCATGGACGGAGTAACTTTCAAAACGTTATTCCAATCACTTGATACCCGTGGAATGAGTGCTGTTGACCGCTTCCATGCAGTTTATTGGGCGTCAACAAAAAATGCATGTATCTTTTATGGTGTGTTCAGATCGGAGAGCATAAAAAATGCAAACCCTTTTCGTAAAACATTGGGTGGAGATTTAATCTTTCTTGCTGAAGTATCATTAAAAGGAAATTTCCTACAACGAGATGACATTACATTCTACCGTCAGCGAGTAAGACCAGAACTTACTGTCGAACAGGCTACTCAACGCTGGATTGAGAATATTGTTCAACCAGAAGGTCATCGCCTTGAAGCTGTCACTCCTTGGCTAAACATGGCATATGAGTATCTTAATATGATTGTTAATTTAAGAAGACCCGCCACTGAACAGGAAGTTCTATTATCGACAGCAATTGATCTAGTAAAGATAATATATGGCGATCGGATACAATCAGACATTGAGAAACTTATCTCTATCAATGTTGAGGAAATAACAGGTCCTTTTAATCGCAATACTTATCTGACAGAACTCATCCCCAACTTAATCAAAGCCAAGTTTTTTTATCGTGATATTAGCAAATTAGACAATATGTTGCATAAATGTATTGGAATGACAGGACAAGTTGATTCATTGATGTCTGTACCTTATCGGCCGATGTCAATAGTGACAGACTTAACCAAAATGAAGTTACCAAAAATGGCAATTGAGCAATATAATAAATCTCAAGAGTATATAACATCGGGAAACTTTAATGAAGCCATAAACGAACTGGAAGTACTCATTGACGGGTATCCCGATTTCGCCATCGCCTATAATGACCTTGGAGTTATTTATTACAACAAGGGGGATAAGGAAAGGGCGCTGAAATATTACGAGAAGGCAGTGGCATTAAATCCAGAAAATATTAACTTCCAGAAAAACCTCGCCGATTTTTATTTTGTAGAATTGGGTCATACCGAAGATGCTATCAGGATTTACCTCAAGGTTCTGGCTACACATCCCGAGGATATTGAAGCATTGCTTACTATTGGTAATTTTTGTGTTACTGTGGAAAAGATCGAGCAGGCAAAAGTCTTTTTCAATAGAGTGCTTAAAATTAACCCAATAAATGCAGAAGCCATGAAAATCATTGATCTTCTAAACAAGCAACATAGGGCAATTACGCCTGCGCAGACTGATGCGACCACAAATGGCGTTGAATGCCCTATATGTGACGGAAGATTTCAGGCATTTTTACCCTTTGGAGTAAGGCCGAGACCCAACGCTTTGTGCCCTGTTTGCGACAGCTTAGAGCGCCACCGCCTGCTGTGGCTGTATCTCCAAATAAAAACGGACTTTTTAAAAGAAAATTTAAAGGTTCTTGACATCGCTCCGACAAGGGTTCTTTCACGAAAAATCGCAGAGCTGCCGAACATTGACTACATAAGCATTGATTTAAATTCACCGTTGGCTATGCAATTTATGGATATAACATCACTAACTTTCCCCGACAATCATTTCGATTGCATATTCTGCTACCATGTTCTCGAACACATCCCTGACGACAACAAAGCGATTAGCGAATTGTTTCGCGTTCTGAAACCTTCAGGATGGGCAATTATACAAGTACCCGTTAATGAAGATATCGAGAAAACATTAGAGGACACCAAGGTTACCGACCCTAAAGAACGAGAGAAACTATATGGACAGAATGACCATGTCCGCCTTTATGGAAGGGACTTTAAAGAACGGCTTGAGAAGGGCAAGTTCTATGTCACTGTAGATGATTTTGTATCGACATTACCCCTGAATCAGATTAAAACTTACGCGCTCGATCCTAATGAAAACATCTATTTTTGCAGAAAGAAATCAAAGTCGCAAAATTTAAGCGTACCTGATATCAAAAGGAACAAAATAAAAGTTGTCTTTGCGGTTACCGAAACAGGAGAAATGAGCGCTGCGGGCGATTATTTCACGGCGATGGAACTCGGCCTTGCCTGTCGGGAACAATTCGGTTGGGATGTCGAATTGGTACCTACGGAAAGATGGTACGATGTTGCTGATGCTGATGTCCTTGTTGCCATGACCCACCGCTATAATCTCAATCGATTGGTCCCCTTGGCCACGAGTATCATAAAAATTTGCTGGATGCGGAATTGGTTTGACGGCTGGGCCGGGCAACCTTTCTTTCACCTTTGGGATATTTATCTCTGCTCTTCCCTAAAGGCACTTGACTATATTAAGGGGAAATACCATGTAAACCCGCATCTTTTGAGACTCGCGACAAACCCAAAAAGGTTCAATCCACTTGGACAGGAGCGAAAAATTGACTACTGTTTTACCGGAAACTATTGGAACGATCCCAGGGATATTGAGAAGATAAACCCGGAAAAAATCGGTTTGAATTTCGCCCTGTTCGGTAAAAACTGGGAACAACATGCTCAATTCAAACAATATTATAGAGGATTCATTCCATATTCTGATCTGCCGAGTATTTATAATCAGGCAAAGATACTGGTTGATGACGCCAATAGAGTGACAAAACAGTGGGGCTCCGTAAACAGTCGGGTTTTTGATGCTTTGGCCGCAGGTACGTTAGTAATAACTAATAGCATGGAGAGTTCCAAGGATGCTTTTCAGGGCAAGTTGCCGGTCTATAACACACCCGCCGAATTACGGAAATTGCTTCATCTATTCACAGGTGATTCCCAAGCATACGAAAGCAAGGTCAATATACTCCGCAAAATGGTCATGGACTATCACACGTATGAGGTCAGAGCTCTAGAGTTTGGGGAGATTCTATCAAATTATGGCAACATAAGGCAGGGTATTGACACTGGATTGAGCAAAAATAGATCTCTTAAGGCGATTCCCCGCATTTCCATTATTATCCCGGTTTTTAACAAACTTGACTTTACGAAGAAGTGTTTGTCGGCGCTGAAAGTAAACACCAATCCGGACATTTATGAAATCATTGTTGTTGATAACGCGTCAACGGACGGCACTGCACGTTTTCTCGCGTCTCTTAACAGCCTATCAATAAAAATCATCACGAACGAAAAAAACGAGGGTTTTGCAAAGGCCTGCAATCAAGGGGCAAAAGCCGCATCAACTGACTACCTGCTCTTCCTCAACAACGACACTGAGCCGCAGCAGGGATGGCTTGAACCGCTCTTGAATATTATCAGTCATGATGATTCGGTTGCTGCCGTTGGCAGCAAGTTGCTCTATCCCGATGGGACGATCCAGCACGGGGGCATATTGATCGTCGATGACCGGAAAAACAACGATCCGCTGCTGGCGAGAAACAACCATGTAAACAAACCAGCAACCGCACCCGAAGCAAATGAGCCTGCCACCTATCAGGCGCTGACCGCAGCTTGCCTCCTAATTCGCAAGGCCGCATTTCAAAAAGCAGGCGCCTTTGATGAAGAGTACTGGAACGGCTATGAGGATGTCGACTTGTGCTTCACGCTTCGGGAGCAGGGTGGAAAACTCGTCTATCAGCCGGAAAGCGTCGTGATCCACCATGAATCCAAGAGCGGTCCCGAACGCTTCAGCAAGGCAAGGGAGAACATCGCCCGCCTGCACAAAAAATGGCTGGGCAAAATCAAGCCGGATGCTGTTCTGAACAAAGACGGGAGCGTGGCAATGACCGATGCAGGAACAATACAGCCGTACCGCGCTCTGGAGTGGGACAACCAGCCGCTCGTCACTGCGCCTGCAGCGATCAAGCCGAACATTACCTCCATCGTCATTCTCACCTTTAACCAGCTTAAGTATACAAAGGAGTGTGTCGAGAGCATCAGTAAACATACACCTGAGCCGCACGAGATCATCTTTGTGGATAATGGTTCAACAGACGGGACTGTAAAATGGCTGAAAAAGCTTGTGGAGGAGAATCCTTCTTATCGGCGTATTGAGAACGGTACAAACCTTGGGTTTGCAAGAGGCTGTAATCAGGGTATTACTGCGTCGAAGGGTGAGTATATACTGCTGCTTAACAATGATGTGGTTGTGACGGAAAACTGGCTTTCAGGCATGCTTGAATGTCTTAACAGTGACCCCGGCATAGGCATTGTGGGGCCGATGACAAATAACATCAGCGGCACACAGAAGGACTCCAATGCCACATATAAGACCATTAAGGACATGCACACCTATGCAAAGTCGTTCAGGGAAAAGAACCAGCATCGCAGGATACCATTGAGGAGGATCGTCGGCTTTTGCATGCTGTTTAGACGCTCGCTGGTAGAAAAAATCGGGTTACTGGATGACAGTTTTGGTACAGGCAATTTTGAGGATGACGATTATTGCCTGAGATCTTCATTGGCAGGATACAGGAATATTATTGCAGGGGATGTCTTTATTCATCATTACGGAAGCAGGAGTTTTATCGGTAACAGGATAGACTATGGTTCAGCAATGGCGGGCAACCGTAAGATATTTAATGAGAAATGGAGCGGGATAAATTCTCAGAGCGAACTTGGGCAGAAGCTGGTTATTACAAGTGCGTTGGAGAATGCGACCGAACTGCATGAAAGGGGGATGACCGATAAGGCGGTGGAGAGACTTATCGAAGGCATAAAATATTCACCGGAAAACAAGGCGATCTATTATGCCCTTGCTATGATATTGATCGACGCTAAGCGGTATCAGGATGCATTTGATGCACTCAACTCCTTGCCGGAGGAAGCAAAAAATGATGCTAAGAGTTTGGAACTGATAGGTTACTGCAAGGAAGGCATTGCGCATTACGAAGAGGCAGAGGAGTATGCTGACAAAGCGCTTTCAATGAACTCTACCCGAGCCCCGGCTCTCAATCTTAGAGGGATATTGGCGTACAGACAGGGCGATAGAAAAACAGCAGAAGATCTCTTTAAAAGAGCGATTGCTTCTGATCCTGGATATGGCGAGCCATATACAAACCTTGGTGTTCTGAGCTGGGCTGAAGGAAATAAGGATGAGGCTTTGAATATGCTTGAGAGGGGATTCATCCTGTCACCGGCTATCATGGATATAGCCACTACATACCATTCAGCAATTACCGGGATGAACGAATTCGGGAGGGCTGAGAGGGTATTCCATGAGGCCCAGGCGCTTTATCCATTGAGACGCAGGATTGCCTTTCTTCTTATCGATGTGCTGTTACAGCAAGGCAAAAATAAGGAAGCAATGCAGGAAATAGAAGAAGCGATGGTTTCATTCGGAATAGATGATGACCTTCTCTCCGCTGCCCTTGCGGTCAGGGATAAAGTCGGCTCTAAAGAGATAAATAAGACCTTAAAAAACAGAGGAACCCTTTCCTTATGCATGATCGTGAAGAATGAGGAACAACATATCGCGAAATGCCTTATGAGCGTGAAGCCTGTTGTCGACGAGATGATAGTGGCTGATACAGGTTCGACGGACAGGACGAAGGAGATAGCAAAGGCGTTAGGCGCAAAGGTATATGATTTTGAATGGACAGGGGATTTCTCTGAGGCGAGGAACTATTCACTGTCAAAGGCTTCAGGTAAGTGGATTCTTGTGCTCGATGCCGATGAGGTGATCTCTTTATTGGATCATGAGAAGATAAGGACTATCGCAGATAACAATGAAGATAAGAAGATGGCCCGCCAGTTTACTACAAGGAACTATGTTGATTTTGTGGGAATACATAGCTGGAGAAAAAACGACGATTTCTATAATGAACAGGCTGGTGTTGGGTGGATAGCTAGCAGAAAGGTAAGATTTTTCCCGCGCAATGACAAAATATATTTTGTAAACCCTGTTCACGAAATTCTGGAGCCTTCTATAGAAAAACTTAGCATGGAGATAGTGGAATGTGATGTTCCCATACACCATTATGGCAAATTGGATAAAGACAAGGGTAAAAAGAAGGGTAGTATATATTTAGAACTGGGAGAGAAAAAGCTTGCCGAATCTGGTGGTGGAGATCCAAAGGCGCTCTGGGAACTGGGAATTCAGAATTTTGTGAACGGAAATTATCAGGATGCCTTGGAAAGATTCCGTGAGATCATAGCCCTCGAGCCAGAACTCCTGCAGGCCGGTACTGAATTGTCAAAGGTCCATATGCAAGTCGGTATTTGTTACATGTGTCTCCATAACTATTCAGATGCATTAGCTTCACTTGGGAAGTCTATTGAGCTGGCTCCTGACCTGAAGGAGGCGAACCTTAATTATGCTGTAACGCTTATCTTTCTTGGACGGGCAGCAGAGGCAATTATTTCGATCGAAACATTTTGCAGAATGGACCCGAACCACCTTCATGGGAAATACATACTTGCCATTGCACAATTCTGTGCAGGGAAGAAGGAAGAAGGCTTTTCGACAGTTAGTTCACTCAACGGCAGTATGATGCCATTCATGCAATTTGTGGCGCTTTTTGTGAAAGATCTTAAGTTGTCAGGCCAATCAGACTATATTCCGGCAATCCTCAGGCCACTTGAGGAACTTAACAGCATCACTCCTGAACTGTCTGTGATGCTCAAAGAATGTTGCCGGGAGGAGAAATCTAAAGGAGTTATTGACGAAAAATCTATTAATGTCTTTGAAAAACCTTGTGAAGATACGAACCAGGATAAGCACAGAATCGATTCAGATGAAGGGATTAAAACTTTTACACAGAAAGAAGCAAAGACAGGTCTGACTTCTATTGTGATATTGACCTTTAACCAACTCAAATACACGCAGGAATGCGTAGATAGTATCAGGAGATATACCCCTGAGATACATGAGATCATCTTTGTGGATAATGGTTCAACTGATAGAACCGTGAAGTGGCTGAGGGAGCTCATCAATGAAAACCCGAACTATAAACTCATCGAGAATGAAAAGGATCTTGGTTTTGCGAAAGGATGCAATCAGGGGATAAGCGCATCATCAGGAGAATATATTCTCCTGATGAATAATGAAGTTGTTGTTACAGAAGGCTGGCTTTCAGGAATGCTCGAATGCCTGAACAGTGCACTGGATATCGGCATCGTAGGCCCCATGACAAATAATATCAGCGGTCCCCAGAAGGTTGCGGATGCTGGTTATAAGGCAATGCACAAGATGCATGAATATGCCAGGCTTTTCAGGGAAAGGCACAGGCACAGGAGAATATCGCTCAAAAGAATAGCCAGGTTCTGCATGCTTTTCAGGCGTGAACTGGTTAAAAAGATCGGGATGCTTGACGAGAGTTTCGGATCTATAAATTTTGAGGACGATGATTTCTGTCTTAGGGCAATTATTGAAGGATATAGGAACCTTGTTGCAGGTGATGTTTTTATTCACTATCACGGCAGTAGGAGCTTTATCGGCAACAGGATTGACTATAGTGCAGCCATGTCTGGCAACAGGAAGATTTTCAATGAGAAATGGAACGGGATTGACCGAAACAGCGCGTTGGGAAAAGCGCTGGTGATGGTTACCGCGCTTGAACAGGCAGATGAACTGAAACAGCAAGGCCTTGTTAATGAAGCTGTAAAGGTTTTGATCGACTCTATCAGCTTCGCTCCGGACGACAAGAGGAGCTACCTGAATCTTGCGGAACTGCTTATTGAAGACAAAAGGTTCACAGACGCGCTTGAGGCGCTTCAGAACCTACCTGTTGGATCAGAAGTGGATGCGCGGGTAATGGAATTGACAGGTTATTGCAAGGAAGGTATGAAGTTGTATGATGAAGCGATGGCTTGTGCTGAAAATGCCCTTGCAATAAATCCACACTCTGCATCAGCGCTAAACCTTAGGGGAGTGCTGGCAATCAGAAAGGGGGATAAAAGCACTGCAGAAGATTTCTTTAAGAAGGCTATAGATTCTGACCCTGGATATGGCGAGCCATATACAAACCTTGGGGTCATGAAGTGGGTCGAAGGGAAAAGGGAAAAAGGTTTCGAACTGCTCGAAAGGGGGTTCATGCTAGCTCCGTCCATTGCGGATATTGTTACAACATACCACTCTGCTGTTAGTGAAATGAAAGCATTTGAGAGGGCTGAACGCGCCTTCAGGGAGGCAAAGGAACTTTATCCACAGAATAAGAGAATTATCTTTCTGTTAATAGATATTTTCTTGCAGCAGGACAGATTTGAGAATGCTATGCAGGAAATTGAACATGCAATGATAGTCTTTGGAATAGACGACGGCATGCTTTCTGCATCTCTTGATATCAGAGGTAAGATGGGCCCCAAGGAAATAAAAGAGACCATAAAGAAAAAAGGTACACTTTCTTTGTCAATGATCGTAAAAAACGAAGAGCAGCATATAGCGAAATGTCTTATGAGTGTAAAGCCTGTGGTGGACGAGATAATCGTGGTTGATACCGGTTCAACAGACAGGACAAAGGAAATTGCACTGGTTTTTGGTGCAAAGGTATATGATTTTGAATGGGCTGAGGATTTTTCTGCAGCGAGGAACTACGCTCTCGAAAAGGCTTCCGGACAGTGGATTCTCTCGCTCGATGCAGATGAGGTTATATCGCCCTCGGATTATGCTTCACTGTCCGCTCTTATAAAAAAGGATCATTCCAGGCCAACGGCTTATTCCTTCATAACCAGAAACTATTCAAATGAGATAGTTTCGCAGGGATGGACACCAAATGACGGAAGATATCCAAATGAAGAAGCTGCAGCTGGATGGTTTCCTAGTGAAAAGGTGAGACTTTTCTTTAATGATAAACGCATCAGGTTCGAAAATCCAGTGCATGAGTTTGTTGAGGGATCAGTGCAAAGGGCCGGAATGGCGATCAAGCCTTGCAGTATCCCAGTGCACCATTACGGAAGGCTTAATATTGAAAAAGTGGCTGCCAAAGGTGAGGCTTACTATATTCTCGGCAAGAAAAAACTGGTGGAAAAGGGGAATGATTTAAAAGCTCTCTTCGAACTTGGGGTGCAGGCTGGGGAACTGAAGAAATACAAAGAAGCTGCCGAGTTATTTCAAAAAGTGGTTGATATTGACCCAAAGTATCCCTATGCCTTATTCAATCTGGGATTTAATTGTATGGAACTGGGCAGATATAATGATGCCTTTGCATTTACTAAGAAGGCCTATGAATTTGATCCAAAACACAAAGAAACAGCAATAAACCTTGCCTATTGCGAACTTGTGGTCGGGGATATCAAGAATGCTACTGCTCTTCTTGAAGTCACTGTCAGGAGAGTATCAGAATATCCTCCCGCAATGGGCACTCTTGCGGCTGCATATTATATTAATGGGAAAAAAGAAGAAGCGTTAACCATACTCGAGAAACTTAACAGGAAAGGGTTCGATTGTTCTGTCTGTCTTTACGATATAGCGAGTGGACTTTTCTCCACAGGCAGGCTTAAACAGGCCATGGATGTGCTTGAGGCAGCTGTTCAGAGCAAGAACATCCACAAAGACACAGGTGATCTTCTTCAGAAATGTTACAGGGCAATAATTAATGGGGAGCGAAACCCTGATTCAAAATAAGACAGAAACTGCCTTGATAATGCAAATATAGAAAAATAGTAATAGTTCACCCCCACCCCTACCCTCCCCCATCAAGGGGGAGGGCAATTATTATTAGATTTGCTGATAAATATTCCCCCTCCACTGGCGGGAGGGGGTTAGGGGGAGGGGTGCTGAACTATTACGAAAAATATTTGCTCTTGTCATACATCAAGGATTGGGTTGTCTAGTCTGCAATCGAGCTTCTTAAACCTGCTGCAAGGTTCAGGTTGATATTAATGATAATGTTGAGTTTTCCCGGATCAGGATAAGCCATAACATTAATTATCCGCTTGTCGATAAAAAGACTTAAGCTGAGTATATCATCCCGCAGTTTTTTGGGTAGCGGATTATCCGGTTTTGCGAGTTCTGACTGGAATATGCTCCAGATCTGCTGATTGAATCTGAGGGCTTCGTTAAGCTTTGCGTCACGGTCTTTAGCATCCCATTTGCCCTGGCAATCTTTCAGCAGATGAGCTGCTTTTGTGAGGACCATGGCCTCCAGTTCACGGCCTGAAATCGTGGTCTTCTGGACATCCCTATATGCCTGTAGTTGATTTGCGTACACTATTAATTACCTCCTGTTCATAGTCTATCAGTTTTCTGGTCAGTTTAAGTGCCTGATAATATCTGCTCTGCAATATATGGCCGCTGATCTCGTGGAGCAGCGGTTTTGTGCTGGGTGCAGCCTCGACAATATCCTTTACCAGTTCCCAGTAAGTCTTGTGATGATCTGCCAGGTTTTTTTCATTAATATACATCAACTGTATCACGAGATAAATCCTTTTGCATGGGGAATCGGCATCCTTTAAGGTCATTATGTCCTTTTCACGAAGGATCGGGACATTGTTTTCAACCACCAGATTGGCCTTGGCAGCGCCGTTCACAACTACAGCGCCGCCGATGATCAGTTTTTCATGTGGTTTGAGCGTTATTTTTAGTGCCATCAGCGTTCAGATCTTTATGTTAAGGATCGATCCCGGCTGCGCTTTATCCGTGAATTCGGTATTGTCCTGCTTCAGTTTATCCCTCAACCCGAAAAGTTTATCAAGCGCCAGGGATATATCTTTGTCAGTTGAGTCCTCAGATAGCATCTTCCCTGAGAACATCTTCTTCAGATTGGCATCAATTGCCGACTTCTCAACTTCTTCCTGTATCCCCTTGATTTTCTTGATAAGGTCAAGTCTCTGGTAAGTGCCCGGGGGGAAGAAAGGGGGATAATGTGTCAGGATTATGTCAAGTTCTTCCTGCAGGTAATTTACCGAGATGGTTATCCCTTGTGCCTGCATCTGCGGAGTACTGATCTCATTCTCTGACATACCGGTACTGACCTGACTGGCGGAAAAGCCGGACCTGATCTCAACATTCGAATTGCTTTTATCCACAAGGCGACTCGCATTCTGCGTGACCTGATTTGTATAAATACTATTAATATTCATAAGTGCCCTCTTATGTGAAAGACAGGGAGGATTTCTTCCTCCCTGTCTTTACCCCGTGGCTTCTATTTATCCGAACAACCTCAGGACCGACTGTGCTGCCTGTGATGACAGACTCAGAGCTGTTGTGCTTAGAGCCTGACGTGTCTGGAGCATCAGCATATTTGCCCCTTCTTCGTTCATGTCTGCGAGCGTTAGTTTGTCCGCGCCCTCTGTAAGTGTCGCAACTAAGTTAGCAGTGAAATTGTCCTGTATTTCTATTATACTAAGGTTGGTGGCCAGCTTTGAGGCCTCTGATCTCAATAATGGGATTGCTGTTTCCAGTTTGCCGAGGTCCGTGCTGATTTCCGTATTCACACTCCATGCCCAGTTTTGGCCCGATGTAGTATCTGTGGCTGTCGAGCTCAGTGATAAATCACTTGCTGTTGCGCTGAATCCTTTAACTGATATTGCGCTGTTTTCAAAGGATACATTCAGGTCTTCGTTCATCAAGAGATTTACGCCTTTGTATCCGGAAGAATTGGCAACAGCATCGATCTGATGCATGAGGCTGTTATACTGCTCTGACAGCGCCCTTCTCTCTGAAAAGACTGAATAGCCGTCAGTATCAGTTAGAACAGTTGCCTGCGCGCCGCTTTCATCATAAAAGCTGGTGTAATTCCCTTGCGTAATAGCTGTGTTGCTTGATTTTGCCTCGAGAACAAGTGTTGTCCCTGTAGCAGTTGCAACCATATCAGTAACCTCTGCTTGAGCGTTAATTAATGCTGCAAGGTTCGAAAGAGTAGTTTCAATGTCATTGGAATCAGCAACAAACTGTGTCGTAGGAGATGTAATAGCACCGGTTGTTGCAACAGCAGTATAAAGAGTGCCGCCTACGGTAACTGTGTTGGTGGATGATATAGACGTAAACTGAACCTTTATTTGGTTCTTGGCTGCTCCCTTTGCAGCTTGTGACAGAGCTTTTGCTGATTCAATCAGGTCTGTGATGGATGAAATGCCTTTATCTGCAGCCTTGATGGTCTGGACCGACTCACCCATGCCTTCCTTGAGGGATGTGATATCATTTGCACGGCTCAGATGCGCGCGGGATGCAAAATAAGCAATCGGGTTATCAAGAGCAGAGTTGACCTTTTTGCCGGTTGCAAGGCGTCCCTGCGTTTTGTTTAAAAGATCAGATGTCTGCTGAAGATTTAATAGATTGGCCCGCATGCCAGTGGTTAAGGTAATATTATTGATAGCCATGGTAATTCTCCTTTTCTATGAATATTTTTGGCAATTCTTGCCAAATTGTTTTTACTTTGCCGATAAAATCGGCGATTTTTCAATCAGTTACCATATCCTTATTCTTTGCCACCTCCTTTACCATATCCTTATTCTTTGCCACCTCCTTTTGGACCTTAATCTTTTTTCATTTAACTTTTATATCGGACATTTTTCTTAAAACTTTAGGCCTTTGTGCAAAAATATTAGTCATTCAGTAGAGGATCTTGCAAAAGTATCAAATGTTCACCCTCCCCAACCCCTCCCATCAAGGGAGGGGGACACACCCCTACACCCCTCTCAAGAGGGGATTTACCCTCTCCCCTTGTGGGAGAGGGCAAGAGTGAGGGGTAAAATAGACTTTTGCAAGAGCCTCAGTATATATATACATATTCTGACTCCAAAGGTTTGTAGATAATCATGCAGTATATTTTTACACTTATAAAAGTACCTTAAAGTTTTTTTGAAATATTCCGATAAATAAATTAGAATGTATTGCTTTGGGCATGGAGGTAGATAAAATGAGTATATTTCCTTTTCAGATTAATGAGGTAGTGCGCCTCTATGACAGGGTCTCCAAATTGAACCCTTCTACCATCCTTGAGAAAGAACAGGGAGAACCACAGGATATCGTAAACATCTCAGCAGAAGCAAGGAAGAAACAGATCCTCGAAAAGGCCAGGAGTGAGGTGATTGAAAGGATAAGGAAGACAGAATAGGAAGCCCAATTTACCAGAATCTATTATAATAACGAAGGGAAAAATAATTATAATATTTCATGGTCACCTTTTGTGGATAAAAAAGACTTTAAGATACTTGTTGCAGACGATGATGAGATAGTGCGTGATGTTATAAGTTCCCTTCTTTCAAGGGAAGGGTACTCTGTTGTGGCAGCGAGGGATGGGTTTGATGCCATAAGGATCCTCAGGGTTGAAGATATAAGCCTTGTTATAACCGATCTTAGAATGCCAGGCACCGACGGCCTTGAAGTGCTCAGGTATGCTGTAAGAAACAACCCTGACATTACGGTTGTTCTGCTTACAGCATACGGAACCCTGGATACTGCACTTGAAGCAATAACAGAGGGAGCATATGATTACCTGACAAAACCATTCAAGGTTCAGGAGATAATTATCCTCGCAGAAAAGATATTTAAAAGGTCTGAATTGATATATGAAAACAGGGAGTTGAAGAAACATCTCAGGGATACCTATCGTGACATTAATCTTATAAAGACAGTCGCCGGGAGCAACAATCCCGAGATAACAACAGCCTGTATAGAGAGAATAGAAAGGTTAAAGACGATGAATATCCTGACAAACCAGGAAGCAGATATCTTAAAGGAAAGGCTGGTTAAAGGAAATGGTTAAGGGAAAGATATTAATAGTTGATGATGACCCTACGGTCAGAGATATCCTCTCAGATATCCTCTCCGATATCGGCGGCTATAAGATAGATTTTGCCCTCAATGGTCTTGATGGGATGGAAAAGATCAAAAACAATGAATTCGATATTATCTTTACAGACCTGACAATGCCGAAGATGAACGGCATGGACCTTTTAAGAGAGACCAAAGGTATTAGCCCCCTCACTCCTGTAGTTGTGATAACCGGCTTTTCATCTGTGGAAACTGCGATAAACGCAATGAAAGAAGGCGCCTGTGATTTTATAACAAAGCCATTTAAGCTTGATAAGGTAATCTCCGTAGCAGACAGAATAATTGGCGAGAGAAGGCTTTTAAGCAACATTGCAATAAAAGGCGATTATGAAGCTTCCATAGGAAAGCTGAATGCAGCGCTTTATAAAAAACTCCAGGAGATAAGTATTCTTCAGTCCATAAGCACTGAGCTTGACGGATTATATGACAATAAAGAGATATACGAGCGGATTGTGGAGATGACATCAAGACTCCTTATGGTGAAGGAGTCATCCTTTGGCATCATCGAAAATGGCTATCTAAAAATAAAAAGTTCAATAGGGGTTAGTGGAAAAAATATTCCCATTGCTAACAGTATTTTTGAGAATGTAATGAAAAGCAAAAATTATTACACAGCCTCATTTGGGGAAATTAACCCCCTCAATGGAATCCCCCTTACCTCTTCCTTTCTTTCAATTCCCCTTGCTATAAATAACGAGGTTTTCGGAATTTTGAACGTCTCAAACAAGGCAGATGGAACCACATTTATGGATGATGAGATATACCTTGCACTCACCTTTGCTAAAAAGGCAGCCCTGAGGATAGAAAACAATGCCCTCTATGAGGTCCTTTACTCTAATCTGATGGATACATTGAAATCGCTGGTCATCAGTATCGAGGCCCGAGATATTTATATAAAACATCATTCAGAAAGGGGCACTTCATATTCCCTTGAGATTGCAGATGTAATGAACCTCAGCGAGTATGACAGGGATGCCATAAAGTTCGGCGGTTATCTCCACGACATAGGCAAGATAGGTGTGAGAGACACTGTTTTACTAAAGCCTGACAGGCTTTCCGATGAGGAAATGACTGAGATAATGCAGCACCCTGTTATTGGAGATAATATAATGAAGCCCATAAAGTTTTTCTCGAAGGAAAAGGGACTTATCCGGCACCACCATGAGAGGTTTGACGGCAAAGGGTATCCCGATGGGATTGCAGGCAATGATATCCCTCTCATAGTGCGGATTCTCACTGTCGCTGATGCCTATGATGCCATGACCTCGTCAAGACCGTATAGAGCTTCAAGAACTCACGCTTATGCAATAGAAGAATTGAAAAGATACTCTAATTCTCAGTTTGACGGAGAAGTTGTCCGCGCCTTTTTACAAACACCTTCAGGAATGGGCAAAAAATATGGGGCTTAAATCGGGAGAGGATATTTATTACAGGACAATGTCATCGCTGGAACGGCATGTTGCAACGGTAGTCTCTATAACTGATGAAGACATCCTCCTTCGAGTTCATCCTGGTCTGCCGACCGGTATTTCGAAGGGACAACGTATAGTAATCTCATGTAAAGACCTTGATTGCCATACCGAGGTTATCGGCATAGAAGGAAATATCCTAACCTTTAAAAGGATATGGTCAGGAAAACGTGAATATTTTCGTGCGGATGACTTCCTTCCTGTGCTAGCAACAAAGGCAATGTATGATCCATCTTGCAGGAAATCAAAGGTCTTTCTCGGATATAATATGGAGATAACTGATATGGAAGCGCCTGATGAGACAATAAATCCACGCCTGTGGAAGATGCTCGTCGAGATCAACACCAAATTAGGATTGATACTGGAAAGGCTTCAGCTGGAGAGCGAGGGATTCACAAAGGGTGAAAATAAACAGGTGAATATCAGCGAATCAGGAATGAGATTTATAATGAACGAAAGGGTCGAGGCAGGAGATGTTCTTGAGATAAAATTACTTTTGTCCTCATCTCCTCCTTTGGGAATACTCACATATGGAAATGTTGTAAGGGTAAATAATATTGGAGATGGTAAATATGAGGTTGCTTTACATTTTTCTGATATGGATGATGAGGTGAGGGAAGAGATAAGCAAGCATATCCTTAAGCGCCAGAGAGGGATTATAAAGAAGCAGTTGCAGCAGATTGAACGGTGAGGATAGGAATTTACACGCATAAGGGAGGAAAAGAGAAGTGAGGTCTGAGGAGTATGGCAGAGGCGATGAAAAATAAGATACTATTCATTGATGATAACCTTTCTAACCATGAACTTATAAACACGGCCTTCATGAGGCACGGGAACAATTCCCTTCTGCTATTCCTGACATCTGCAGAGGCTGGACTTGGTATCCTAAAAAAGGAAGCAGTAAAGGCCGTTTTTGTCAACCAGTACCTTCCCGGTAAAGATGGCTTTGATTTCCTGAAAGAATTAAAGAGCCTGAAGATACAGGTACCTGTGATTATGCTGATATCAGGCGAAGATAAAACTGTTGTTCAAAAGGCAATCAGGGAAGGCGCAAATGATTGGGTAATAAATGATGCCAGATATTTTGATAGCCTTCCTTTCGTTCTCGATTGTGCTATTGCCAGATACGATCTCGATAGGGAAAGGACAGAGAGTGGAAGGTTAATAATTGAAAGCCATCATCAGTGGATGGCTCTTATAGACGGCATAACAGATTTCGTATTTATAACGGACGAAGAATTAAGAATATTCAAGGCAAATCGTGCGCTGGCAACGGCATTTGGTAAGAACCCTAAAGATATTTTAGGCATTAAATGTCATGAGTTATTGGGTATAGATTTATCAAAGGCGCTAAGCCCCTCTATAGAGAATAGTCTTCCACATGCAGAAGAGAGAACCATAAATAATGAGACATATCTGATAAGCTCGTTCCCTTTGCATTACAACAATATGCCTTTGACCATTCATCTGATGAAAAATATCACAGAGATAAGAAGAATGAAAGAGCAGCTCTACCATTCTTATAAACTTGCATCGCTCGGCCTTCTTGTTTCTGGTGTTGCCCATGAGATTAACAACCCGCTTACAGGAGTAATTACCTACACAGAGCTTCTCAGGATGAAGGTCATGAACGAAGAGATTAAATGGGGATTGAAAAAGATACTTGAGAGCGCTGAAAGATGTAAAAAGGTTGTTGAAAACCTGCTTACATTTTCCAGACAGAGGATGCCTTCAAAGAGTCTTGAGTCAATAAATGATCTTATTGATAGGACTATAGACCTCAGGATTTACTGGCTGAGGAAAAATAATATCGAGATTGTGAAGGAATACGGGGAACTTCCTACTCTTTTAGTCGACTCTCAACAGTTACAACTGGCTATACTCAATGTCCTTCTCAATGCCGAACAGGCGATCGGCTCAAATATAAATAACGGCATGGTTACATTTAGCACAAGGTATGACAAGGAAAAGCATAAGGTAATAATAAAGATTTCTGACAATGGCCCCGGAATTCCACAAGATATAATCTCAAAGATATTCGACCCATTCTTTACCACAAAGCCTGTGGGTACTGGAACAGGGCTTGGACTTTCCATATCCCACGGCATAATTGCCGAACATGAAGGCAACATAAGAGTCGAAAGCTCTGAGGGAAAGGGCGCCACCTTCTTCATAGAACTCCCCCAGAAACCTAAGAATGTCACTGAAATAGGCTATTAATATGTTCGTTATTATAGGTATACTTGTAGTTATAGGCTCTGTCGTATTCGGTTTCTTAATGGAGAAGGGCAACCTTTATGTTCTTTTCCAGCCTGCAGAGTTTGTTATCATATTCGGCGCTGCAATCGGCTCTTTTCTCATATCCTCTCCACCAAAGGTTATGGGCGCTGTTATCAAGGACATTACCTCAATTATGAACTCGAAGAATCAGAACAAGGAAAAATATCTTGAACTTCTCACGCTCCTCTACCAGTTATTCTCAAAGATACGGAAGGGGGGCCTTATATCAATAGAATCCGACATCGAGAATCCTGATAAGAGCGCTATCTTTAACAGGTATAGCAGTGTCATGACAAATCATCATATCGTTAACTTTATATGTGATACCCTTAAGGTGATTATAACAACAAATGTCCCTCCACATGAACTCGATAACTTAATGGAACTCGAGATCGAAACCAATTACCAGGATGCTATGGTCCCATCCAATAGCATCGCAAAGGTAGCGGATGCACTGCCGGGACTCGGTATTGTTGCGGCGGTTCTGGGTGTTGTCCTCACTATGGGCAAGATTGACCAGCCTCCTGCTGTACTCGGCCATAGCATAGGGGCTGCCCTTGTGGGAACATTTATTGGGGTATTAATGTGCTATGGCTTTGTAGGCCCAATAGCAACAAATCTTGAACATAGGGTACAGGAAGGTAGCGTATGTTTTCAGATCATAAAAATAGCGTTGGTAGCGTTTGTTGGAGGTTCACCACCCCAGATGGCAGTTGAGTTCGCTAGAAGGGCGATACCGGGGAAAGAGAGACCGACCTTTGATGAACTGGAAAACGCTGTGATGGGAAGGGCAAAATGAAGGAAACCAAGATCATTATTAAAAAGGTTAAAAAACGGAGCGAAAAAGGTAGTCATGGTGGGCAATGGAAGGTTGCATATGCAGACTTTGTTACAGCCTTGATGGCATTCTTCCTGCTTCTGTGGCTCATATCAATGATCGCGCCGGAAAAGAGGGCAAGGGTTGCTCACTATTTTAAGCACTTTACCATATTCGAACGGAGCGGCCAATCCTTCATGGATAAATCAAGTGAAGTCTTTAATGAGGCAGGCGAAGCAGCCAAAAAGGTCCCTCATGAATTACAAGGGACATATAATGTAAAACCCGAGGAATTTAAAGAGTCAATAAGGAAGGCTATAGAAGAGAAACTCGGAGACATAAAGGATCAGATAATTGTGGATATGTTTGAAGGCGGGGTTCGTATTCAACTTGTAGACATAGAAGGCAGGCCTATGTTTGACCTTGGTTCATCAAAACCAACACCCCTTGCCATAAGAATATTGCAGGTAATTGGAGATAACATCAAACCCCTCCCTAATCCTGTCGCCATAGAGGGTCATACTGATTCATTAATATATAGACACACAAGTTATAGCAACTGGGAACTCTCCACAGAGCGCGCACTAACAGCAAGAAAGGAACTGGAAAGATATGGGCTTGACCCGGCTCGCCTCACAAGGGTTGCAGGCTATGCAGATACAGTGCCCTTTATAAAGGAAGACCCGAGAGACCCAAGGAATAGAAGGATAAGCATAATACTCATGTTTCAAATGCGTGAAGGAGAACCCTGAAAATATTACCTATAGCCCTCCCTCTGCTCCATTCTTATCTGGATATTGTTTGTTCTAACTATATACCTATGGGCAAGCCCGTGGAACTCTGCTGATGGATTAGAGACAAAGTCTAAGCTGGTAAATTGTGAACCCTGATCAGAGTTAAAGATGTCCGGCATTCCTATGGCAAATGCCTTCTGTAGAGCACTTATACAGAAATCCAACCTCAAGGCCAATCATCTTTGCTACATCTGATTGGGATAACTTAAATCAAGCCTTTTCTTTCTAATGTGTTAACCGATTGTTAAGGTAAAAACAGATAACCTTTGCATCAGTGCACATGCACACCTGGCCAGATACATCATTACAGGCACAGGGTCTCAGGCCCGCTTCTTGACAGGATTGATATCTATATAGAGGTGCCAGCAGTGCCATATAAAGAACTGTCTAATGAATATTCAGGTGAGAAATCAGAAGACATAATGAAACGGGTTGGCGCTGCAAGGGGCATTCAGCTGGAGCGTTTTAAGAACGACAAGAAAATATTCAAATGGCCAGATGAAGACAAGGCATATAAAGAAGTATTGCAGTCTCCGGGCGGATGCACAGGTACTTATCGAGACTGCTATGCACAAACTCGGCCTTTCTGCAAGGGCGTATACGAGAATATTGAAATTATCACGGACTATTGCTGACCTTGAGGCTTCAGAGGAAATACAGTCCCACCATGTCTCAGAGGCTATTCAGTACAGGACGCTGGATAGAGGGGTGTTTTAGGATTTTTTTGAAAATAAATAAGTTATTATATACTTCATTTAAAGATATGCAGCAAGGAGGTTTATTATGACGCACCCGCTTCTCAATCGTATCTCCGTTGATCGAAATGTTTGCTTTGGCAAACCTTGTATTCGGGGCACTAGAATCTGGGTATCCCTTATTCTCGATTTCCTTGCCAGCGGGATGACGATTAAGGAGATAATTGAAGAATATCCTCAACTGACAGAAGATGATATCCGAGCTGCCATAGCTTACGGTGCAGAAATGTCACGTGAACGATATGTTGAAGTCCCAGCCAAAACGACTTGATAATTAATGAAGTTCAAACTTGACGAGAATTTTGGAACGCGGACCAACAATTATTTCATGCTGCTGGGCACGAAGTTGAAACAATCAGAAGCCAAGAGTTACAGGGATGTTCAGACTTTCATCTTTTTGAAATATGTTGTACTGAACAGCGCTGTCTTGTTACATTGGATCTGGATTTTTCAGATGTTACACGTTTTCCGCCTGCCAAAGCCGCTGGTATAGTTGTTACTCGAGTCCTCAACTTGATTGGCAGCGAGTCATGCCCTGTTTCTCTGAGTTAAAAAAATTGACGAGAAAACAATCGACTTTATCGTTTTATTGTTAAAGCCGTGGCCATTCACTAATGAGTTCACCCGTGGAGATCCAAACTTGAATTACTTGTTCAGTCAACGTGCGCTGAAATAAACAACGTAATAAAAAAGCTTTCACCTTTAGCAGTACAATTTAATAATATTCAATTCCCATATTCTGACTTATTACCTAATGTAGAATTCGACCACATTCAATGTAACTATTACTTGAGCTTATGTCACAAGATAGTTCAAATAGGTCATAAAATTCCAACCATGCACTTTAAGCATTTTAGAATAGAGAAAAGTAAATATAGATCTCCTCAGAAACACACTTTCTGGAAATATGCTGTTACCGGTGCGGTTCATGAGCTTAATAAATATTGCCATGATAATAGCTGCGACCGGAAATGCAATATCTTTCATCTCCAAGCGTTCCGAGTGGTAGCCCGCCTCCTCAAGATATTATACCCATCCATCTGGCGAGAAAGGCTTGATGCGATTACCAAAAAGATAAAGGCCAAATGTTATAAGCTTTATTACTTCACTCCCTCATAGGTATATGTTCACTCATCGAAGAGTGTCTAAGAGCGGTTTAGTATTTTTTCTCACGTCACGCGTAACTGTTAAAAAATACTTTCCATTTCAACTCTTCCATTTTTTCAGGCAAAATGAGATTGCATTGAAAGAGATTTATGATGGTTGATATTGCAGACTTTATGGCAGAAGGTTTAAGCAGTCCAGCCTCTTTCCAGTTCTTGATGAGGCATTAACCGATCTCGAAGGACTTCCCTGTCTGGCTGGTGACAGCCATGATAACAGTGTCCTGCGAAACTGCATTATAGCGTGAGGAACTGATTACTACTGCTGGGCGTTTCTTGGTGGTTGTTTGATCGCTGAAGGGGAAAGGTACGAGGACGATATCCCCTCGCTTATAGGCTGTCATAGACAGCGTCCTCTTCGTTATCCCAGACCTTATCGAAAGACGCTTTGGATAATTCCTGAGAGGCTTTCACGAGAGGCACTTTTTCTCTTTTGTTTCAAGAAACTGAATAAAATCGAAAACCTCTTGGAGAAGATTTTCTGGTAGCTTCTCTATTTCGCTTTTGATCATCTCTTTTACTGACATCGTTGACCTCCTTCTTAAATAAGATTATACCTGAACCGGCTGATTCTTTTCACTTCTATTTTTTCCAGGGGCTTGGCCGAGACTTGCCGAAGTATTGCAAGGAGAAGGACAAGCTTGGAGGAGCGAAGTATGGGCTTGTCCCTGGCATGAGCTTGAAGATAGAGAGGAGCGGAAGCTTGAAGCTGACCCTTGCCGTGCCGCAATGTTCCGTGCGAAGTCAAAGGATCATAAGGGCACTATTTGCAAGGGGGATGACAGGACCGCAATCCCGAAAGCTTTCGGGACTGAGCGAAGGGGGCTATGGATAAACCTGGTGGCTGTGAGTGGCGGGCGGGAGTAGCAGGCACTCCTTTTTTGGACTTTTAACAGTAGCGTGATAAAATCGTGACAAAATACGGCTAAAATGGTATAACTCTATCGAGCTATGTAGCTGAAGGAAACTCCGTCAAACCTTTTATTGGCAAGGCTTTTCTGGTATTTTCAAGCACTTGTCATAATCCCCTGGCTAAGAATGGCATTCAAGAGGTCGTCGGTTCGATCCCGATCAGCTCCACCAATAATTTCAATAAGTTACGCAAAGCTGTTTCTCCCTCTTTTTAGCCACCGTGATAAAATCGTGATAATTGCCTGTCAGAGTCTTGTCTAATACATCAACTTCTGGATATATTTCAGTGCTCTCAGCGAAATGCTGTTGTATTTCACTAAAATATCTCTTTTTAAATTCCTCTGGTGATATTTCAACAGAACGATAAGCAAGATACCGCGGAAGTGTTTCATAAACAGATAATCTATTTTCGTCAGTATTGATATCAATCAATGTTCCATAAAGATTAAAAAACAGTGCTTTTTCGTCTGAGTCTGAGGCCCCATTTCAGACATTGCATTGCCTCATTGGCAAGCCTTTTCCTCTAATTCCATTCAAGATAATTATTCCTCGCAATCCTCAACTCTGTAAGCGCCATATAAAAAGGATTCCTAAAAGTAATTTCTCTAAATGTTGCCTTACGATCACAGAAATGACTAGCGTAGCTTTTAAGAAAATGCTTGATAAATGGTTCTGCCTCGTAAGGATTCCCCGTCCTCCACAAAAATGCATGTTTTAATTCTCCACATACCATCCCTATATCGACTACCCTATCAGTAGTTCTCATTCTTTCCAGGTCTATGGCAACCACGCTGCCACTTTCAGTAAATATAAAATTAGTTGGAGTGGCATCACCATGAACAATGACACTTTTTGTCTCATTAAGTAAATGCCTGTTCAACCATTTATCCATCAGTTTTAAATATATCCTCCTATCACAATCTGATAGTATGCCTTGTTTATATAATTTATTAAGGATCCTCTGAAAATATGTACTCACTAAATCGAGCTCAACATTTCCATTCTTAACTGTTCTTGAATGTAATACATAGAGGAAGCAGGCAAGTTTCGCAAGTTGTTTTTTAAAAGACCTGCTGTCTCCTTCATAAATGGACTTCTTCAAATAATAGTCAAGGTCCTTACCATGAATAAATTCCTCTATGAGGGCAAGACCAATTCTCTCTTTCCTGCTGATGGGTCGAACAACATAATAAGGGAAAGAATCAAATCCGTATCTTCTTATCTTCTGGAGATTATCATATTCACCTTTTATCCTCAGAATCTTGTCGGGTTTCGTATCATTCAGTTTGAAAAATTTACCAATAACGGCCATTTGAGTTTTTTCTTCAGTATACTTATACACCCTTTTAAAGGACATTCTGGTTACATTGAAAAATGGATTTTTAACATCAGGATAAATCTCTGAGCAAAGTATATCGTAAAGAGGGTCAGTACAGTCTAATTTCCCAAGGTATAATTTATCCATGATTTATCCTATTTCTTTTAGCGCCATATTTTACTTGAATCTCTTTTTTTAACATTCATAAGCTTAGGGACAGTAGTTCCAACCCTGTCCTCCCCACATCATGCCAGGGCCCTGTGAATAAGCAATAGCAACGATTGTAAGTACTGATACAAGAGTTAATATTATTGTTAACCTTTTCATACTATACCTCCTTAGCTTCTCGAGTATTTTTAAATCTTATTTCAAGGTTCTTTACATATCTGATATGTTGCAATCAGGAAGGATTCTCACCCGGCAGTCACCGTCTGTGTCTAATGACTTGTAGTCAGCATAATTGACAAGATAGCCTTCGTTATCTAATTCAATTTTAAAATCTCCAATTTCAATTACTGACATATTTACCTCCTTTTAAGTTTTTAATCTTACTTATTTACCTAAAGCAAACTTAATGCCACCAATATAACCTATTGATTCTTTTAAATTTTTGAATATAAAACTGGGAATACCATAGGACATTTTGCCTTGTTAACAGGGAATATTGCCCGAAGGGATAATAAAAAATAACTTTATCTTATCGATTTACAGATGAAAATGTTGTATTACAGCCCTATACCAAAAAATCACTCTCCCAGAAAGAAGTCGAATTTCAGAATTTTTTGCTTTGTTCGTTCCATCTACTAGTCTTCATTTTTGATAAGAATAAGAAATTAATGATTATCGGTTGAAAGTGAGCATAAGAAAAGGCAAGATATATTATTTCACCTTCTCTGAATTTATTCTTTGTTATACTGCCGCTATCTTGTCCAAGGAAACCAGATAAGATACAATAAGTTAGAATTTACTTTATTAAAACCACCCAAAGAGGTGAAACTAATTTTTCAGTGTGAGGTAAGCATGCCATGGATAAATCCAAGTTTGAACAGTGTAAAATCGTAATAGAAAAATCCAAAAAGTTCCGTGAAGAAATACCTGGAATTGTGGAACGTCTTGTATTGTCTTGTAATACAGAGGATTGTTTTGATCATGTGGATTTAGAACCTCTCCCATCGAAAGAATCCATCATAGAGATCACCCATATGGCTTGTCGAATTCTATATCCTGGTTATTTTTCTCGTACACGTATTGATAAGGTCAACCTGATTTATTATTTTGGACAGGAAGTAACAGCGTTTTTTGAAGCATTATCCGAACAAATCACATTCGCAATACGACATGAATGCCGTCGTCATAACCTGCCTTGCATTAACTGCGAGGAACTGGGTCAGGAAATCGCTGTAAATTTTATGAAAGAGCTTCCTCGTCTCAGAACTCTTCTCGCTAAGGATATTCGTTGTGCCTATGAGGGTGATCCAGCAGCTAAGAGTTATGATGAAATCATATTCAGTTATCCTGGTCCTTTTGCCATTACCGTATATCGGATAGCACATCAGCTTTATGAACAAAATGTGCCATTAATTCCTCGAAGCATGTCTGAATATGCACACAACATGACAGGTATCGACATCCACCCAGGGGCTCAGATTGGTGAGAGCTTTTTCATTGATCATGGAACAGGTGTGGTTATTGGTGAAACGACAAAGATAGGTAATCGCGTAAGGATATATCAAGGAGTCACTCTTGGAGCCCTGTCTCTTTCAAAAGAAGAAGTAGAACAGCTCAGAAATGAAAAACGTCATCCAACAATTGAAGATGACGTGATAATCTATGCCGGGGTAACCATATTAGGTGGTGAGGCCGTGATAGGTGCTCGTTCAGTAATCGGAGGAAATGTATGGATTACAACTTCCATACCACCTGATACAAAAGTGTTCATAAAAAAACCTGAACTTGTTTTTAAATAGGACGTCACTTTATTTGTTGAAAAGCTCTTTACCTTATCTTTCTGTGAAAGCTGATAGATCACATGAAACGACTTTTAATATCTTAAGAAAAAGGGAACAAACATGTCAGAGATATACTATGATATTACCCAGACGATAGGAAATACCCCCATTGTCAGGCTAAATTTGATTTCAAAAGGGCTTAATGCTAGCATTTTGGCCAAACTGGAATTTAAAAACCCCCTGGGAAGCGTAAAAGATCGTATAGGCCTTGCTATGATAAATGAAGCAGAAAAGCAGGGCCTTATTAACAAAGATACATTGATTGTGGAACCAACAAGCGGAAATACCGGGATTGCCCTTGCTTTTGTATGTGCAACCAGGAAATACCGTGTAATCCTTACCATGCCTGAGACCATGAGTATCGAAAGAAGAAAACTCCTTAAGCACCTTGGTGCGGAGCTGGTCCTCACACCGGCAAGCGAAGGGATGAAAGGGGCTATCAACAAAGCAAGTGAAATACTCTCACAGCACCCAAATGCTTATATGCCAGACCAGTTCAGTAATTCAGCAAACCCTGAAATTCATCGCAGGACGACTGCAGAAGAGATTTGGCAAGATACAAACGGAAGTGTTGATATACTTGTTTCAGGAGTAGGAACGGGCGGGACTATTACGGGAGTTTCAGAAGTGATAAAAAAGCGAAAACCTTCCTTTAAAGCTGTTGCGGTTGAACCATCTGATTCACCTGTACTATCAGGGGATAAACCAGGCCCGCATAAGATTCAAGGAATCGGAGCAGGCTTTATCCCAAAAGTGCTTAACACCAAAATCATCGACGAGATCATTACTGTAACTAACGAACAAGCCTTTGAAATGGCAAGATCAGTGGCTAAAATTGAAGGCATTCTATGTGGCATTTCCTCCGGTGCTGCTGTCTGGGCTGCTCTTGAAATAGCTAAACGGCCAGAAAATAAAGGAAAACAAATAGTGGTGATTTTGCCCAGCACTGGTGAACGATATTTGAGTACAGAGTTGTTCAAAGACTAATGGTAATCAATTATCAGATCAATGATTCACTCAAAAAGGAGTAGACTAACTATGTAATGTTGATTCATAAAATAAAACATGGAAATAAATTATTTTAAGTTAACCTTTCAGGATGTTATCGACAATTTTTTGGAAATTTTATGCCTCGTAGATAACCCAAAGGAACAAGTTTAATAAAGTGGAAGAACAATAAGCGGCTCAATGCTGCTTATCTCTTAAAGGAATCCTTTGGTCAGTTATGGAGTTATCAGACAGAGGGATGGGCACGGCGGTTCTTCGATAACTGGAAGAATGCACTTAAATGGCAGCGGTTGGAGCCCTATGAGAAGTTTGCAAAAATGATCGAGCGTCACTGGGATGGTATTGCCGCTTATAGCAGACCAGAGAATAAAGTTCCATTGGGGTTCGTCGAAGGGATGAACAACAAGATCAGGGTCATCCAGAGACGGGCTTACGGCTTAAGAGATGAAGAATATCTTCGACTGAAAATCCTTACCTGTATGCTCACGGAGATATAAATTGACCCACACTCTTACGCGAAGACCCGATTAATGTTTACTCATGCATAGATGGTTGCATACTCAAGCGGTCATATTCCGCCTCGGTGAATTTGCCGAAAAAATTTTCGGCCACCTTATTGCCGTTCTCATCAATTATCTGGCCCATCACATCCCCGTTTGCACGGCGGTAAAGATTTATGCTTGCACTACTTTTCATTGTCGCTCTCTTTTGCGTGCCTATGGTAATAATTCCTGTAATCGCAGGTGCATGTATCCTATAAGGTCCTGACAATTAAGGATCATCGCCGCAAGCGATGAAATAGTAGAATATCAGTATGACTGGCAGATTTCATCTTAAACGCCGCTCAATGATGCGTAAAATAAATCTTATATATCCCCATGACCCATGCTATCAGTCCTTCTCTGGCAATATTGATATCCGTCAGTTCCTTTTCCTGATGAGCGATATAATTATTTCTGAAATCAGTTATGGCTTCTACTGTATCGAACAGGCCGGTTTCATTGAATTTTGCAAAGTTTTTCTTGATGGCCTCAAACACACCACCCACCTCATATTTTGCCATTTGGCAATAGTCTAAACAGAATAACAAGAGACCTGACGGCCACAGTCCGTTTTTAAAAACAAGCGTTCTCCTTAAATTGCTGGCATGCCTGTTCAGCCATTCAATATCCCCTTTTTTCAATGTCCCGTAATACGGCTCAAAAAAGGCTTTTTGCTCTGCCGGTGTACTCGGCATTAGAGGCAAGAGAAGTTCATTTATGAGTCCTTTTGCTGACTCGTCAAGCGGGCCGAGCAAGGGAGTAAATACCGGGGCTAAGGACATGCCCTCTTTCTTCTCAAAGAACTGGTACAACGTTACTGCCTGCTCTATCGCTTTTTTATATCTCGAAGGCAATTTTTCAAGATCTGTTGATTTTATAAACTCCTCTATACCTGTGACTTTCCCCTCAGCATATTCTCCCAGCGGTAAGAATAATTGTGGCTGAACTTTTTCCCTTATGATCTCTTCCAGAGATGGCGCACATGTCCTTGCCAGATCATCTATTCTGTTAGAAGTAATACCGCTGAATACTGCCTGCGTTACATAAAGATATTGCCATTTCACTTTTTTTGAGGATGCCGCCTTGCACCATGAAATGGCAGCCGTTGCCTTCAAAGGCACATCAATGTCTTCACGCCCTTTCGTTTCTACAAGCATATAATTACCATCTTTTTTCTTCACCATAAAATCAGGGGTA
>JBGOWS010000182.1:0-4806 GCA_041478735.1 Thermodesulfovibrionia bacterium
ACAAGTTGTGAATAATCTGGGTTAGTCCGCCTAAGGCGGAGCGTGGTTTCATGTAGCTTGCATTGCACTTATCTTTGTCATTCCGCCGCAGGCTAAAGCCCTGGTCGCCTTCGGCGCTGCCGGAGGCAGGTAAACCTGCGGCTACAAGGCTTATAATGACCCTTTCGTAATTTGGGTTTATTTATCTTGAAATCTACGACTATGGAATTGTTCCACGTGGAACAATCTAAGGAAATCCTTGTTCTGTAACCTCTTTAAGCCACTTCAGGTAGTCTTCGGAGCCTTGAATTATTGGGAGTGCGATTATCTCAGGCACAGTGTAACTATGCAATTCTTTTACTTTTTCCATGAGTGGATCAAGGAGAGATTTTTGAGTCTTTGCCACCATGAGGACTTCCTTCTCATCCTCGATCTTCCCTTGCCAGCTATAGATTGAACGGATGTCTTTGATAATGTTGACGCAACCCGCAAGCCTTGCTTCTACAAGCGCTCTGGCTATTCTTGCTGCCTCATCCTCATCGGAAGTGGTTATAAGGACAACGATTTCACCCACAATATTCCCTTCCCACCTCGTTGCAAGGATGGCCGGAGTAAATCAGGATCGGCAGTATGTGTTTAATGCTGCTACTCTATGATCTTGTAGACAATGTCGTGTTCTCTAACTTCGCCGTTTACCTTCAACCCTACACTCTGACCACGGTCTGCTACCTGGACATCCTGGTGCTCTAACTGCATGGACTCAACCCTTTGAGCAAGATCGCTTCGGTGCCCGCTGATATGGATAAGGTCACCGACGAGCAGGGATTCTGTAAGCTCCACAACTGCCACCCCTATCTTCTCATAAGTGTGTGAAATGGTACCTATTTTTATCTCCATGGGATTAATATTACCAGAATCAGAGAATTATGCAAGTCCTTTTTGACCCGCTTAATGGATTTTTTCTTGGTCAATTTCACTCTGAAATAGGTCAGGCGTCTCGCCTGACATCACTTCCACCCGAGGCAAGATGCCCCGGCTATTTTCGTCTAAAAAAGGGTATGCCCGAAAGGGAAAATCTGTCCGCCTGAGGCATATTTGAGGCCAAAAGCACCTTGCAAATTCGAGCGATTAGAAATCCTTCTTAGCCAACTTCATATAGTATTCAATCTCAAGAAGTCTTCTTTTGATATCAACTCCACCTGAATATCCACCGATTGAGCCATCGGATTCAATGATGCGGTGGCAGGGAAGAAGAATAGGTAAAGGATTCCTGCTGAGAGCCTGGCCGACAGCCCTACTGGCAGCCGGCTTCCCAACCTTTTCAGCAAGCCACTTATAAGTCCTTGTCTCCCCGTAAGGCACTTCCTGGAGGGCAAGCCACACATTCATATCGAATTCTGTACCTTTCGTGAAAGCTATTTTCTGCGTGAATTCCTCTCTGCCATTTTCGAAATATTCCTTGAGCTCTTTCTGTATTAAAGGCGGACCTGCCCCTTTGCCGATAACTTCAGTAGGCTTTTTAAATTCGACATCTCTCAGGATTTTTCCGGTAAAAACGAGGTAGAGTGTTCCTATCGGGCTTTCAAAAGTATCATAGTAAGATTCGGTAACTTTCTTCTTTCCCATTCAATCCTCTAAATAAACACCATATCAATTTTTTCCTTATGCTCTCTGAACAGACCCTCACGAGCCTTTGGCTCATAAAAAGGCACGAAAATAGCCGAGGGCGTCTCGCCTCGGATGTCAGGCAATCCGCCCTGGCAGACCGACCTATTTTCGGCACAAGGTATTATAGCCCATTCTATTCATAAATTTTTTGATCAAGCAGGGTAGATGCGGTATCGGAGCGGCTTTACAGAGTGTTCACCGCCCCGAGGCGGCTGACACTCTGTACCTCGGAGGTCCCGATGGCCATCGGGACCGAGAATGAGCGATGATACTGCATCTGCTCTGCTCCTTCACAAGTTGTGAATAATCTGGGTTAAATACTCACCCTGTCAATCTTTTTCTTATCTGGAGTTTCCTGTCTTTTGTCCTTTTGGATACTTAATTGACTAATCCGAGGCAAGATGCCTCGGCTATTTTCTATGTGCATTATCTATTTTAAATACTTTATAGCTACTTTAAGTACTCTATGAAAATAGGTCAGGCATCCTGCCTGACTAAAATTAATATCTATTCTTTTATTCTTTTCCAGTTCTTTAAGATTGTTTTCTCTCATATAGCCGAGGGAGTCTCATCTCGGATGTCAGGCAATCCACTCTGGCGTACCGACCTATTTTCGGCATAAGGCATCATACTAAGCATGTTTTGATTTACCCAAGGAAGGTCATTCAATACCTGTTTTTCCCCTTACAGGGGAAAAACCTGAAGAAAGTTATCTACTGTCCGCTCAATCTCAGACCTGCGTAAAAACAGCAGCAAGCATTGCTCAGGTCATTAATAAAGGCCCTCTCTGTCCCGTCCTTAAACAACACCCTTACAAGGCATAAACCGCCAGGAAGATCCGAATGTTTCTCTTCTATGACCTCACCGTCACCCCATCCAGTATAATGCAAATGTCTTACAATATCGCCCACTCGAAGATAAAGCCTTGGTTTCACAAATCAGTTCTCTTCCTGAAATTTCCAGACGCAGTAACCCAGCGTAAACTATATATTATCTTACATAGTAACCATAAATAGTATAAACAAAATGGCCCTGTATTGTATAGGCTTCCATGCCCCATTCATCAGGCAAAGGCCAGAATGGTTCAGCATCTCTGAGTGCTCTCAACGCTGCGTCATCGAGGTATTTATATCCCGATGTCCTGATGAGTTCGATAGAGCTCAACTTACCATTTTTCTTAATCGTAAATTTTATGAGTAAGTCACCATATATCCCTTTTGCTGCCGCATCAGGTGGATAAATCCAGATGCTCTCTATCCTTTCCCTCAACCTTTTCAAATAAGTCAGGTAACGCATTTCCTTCACGTCGGAGGAAAAGGCCCACTCTTCTTTCTCCTCCTTTTTGACATCTCTCTTTGCTATGTCACCAATGATATTCCTGTCAAAAAGCTTTTCCTTTGTGGAAGGCACCGGAACACGAGGCGCCTGTACGGCTCCCTTATTTTCAGAACTGCCGATGTCAGGCCCACCTTCTGCCTCTTTACTTGGAGATACAGGAGGTGATAAGGGGTGAGGAGAGGATAGCCCTTCTATGCCTGGAACAGTTTGATCACCTTTTTTCGCCTCAGGTGGAGGCACAAAAGTCCTTTGCTGAGTCTTAGGTCTCGTTGGTAGTACGGGTTTCGCCTTTGGGATAGCAGAAATAGGAGGTGCGGGAGGAAGAAATTCTTCAGGAGATACCAGCCTTGCAAAAAATTCTTCCCTCTTTTTGTCCTTGGCGGGGAAAATAATTAAAAGGGCAATAATGAAGACCGTGATATGTAGTACTATCGAATAGGCAAAGAATTTCCTTATCGTCAGCATAAGAATTTCCTGAAGAGCCTTATATAGCTCTGCAGACCTTCTCTGCCACTGCCTTTCCTTAGCCAGAGTCTCATGGATGCCTCCTGAACCTCCGGCCTTCTGTGTAAAGCAACAAGCCTTTCCAAGGAAGCATCATCTTTTAAAAAATACCTTCCAAGCTTGTCCATAAGGGAAAACTTCTTCTGAAAACTTGATTTCCACATCTTCTTATAATTAATTGCCTTTCCCTCTATTATCGCCCTTGCGGCGAACTCTCCAGCCTTCATTGCATAGTAGATGCCCTCATAATTTATGGGCATAACCTGACCTGCTGAATCTCCTGCGAAGATGATATTATTTTTATTATATAAATCTCCTTCCCATCTTGGTATTTTATATACCCGCTTCAGTCCTTCTATAGTTATTCCTCGCTTCTTTCGAAAAACTTGATATAAGGCAAGCACCTTCCCAGGATCAGGACTCCCCGTGCCTGCAGAAATCCCCTCCGGCGCAGGAAAAACCCATGAATAAGAGCCTGGAGCATGGGATACACCGAACCAGAACTCACAGCAGTCTGTATCTATTCCTTTTATTTTTTCAGAAAAAGCAACAAGGGCTTTGGGTGGTTTTATCCCTACAGCAGCCCTGACTCGTGAGTTTACTCCGTCTGCAGCAATAACATACTCAGATGTTATCTCAGTCTTAATCCCTTTAATAATAGTCTCGACTCTGTATTCCTTATGGCCTGTTGTAATCCATCTAAATTCGCCTTCAATAACCTGAACTCCTTTTTTCTCTGCCTCACTCCTCAGTGCCTTATCAAACTCTCCTCTCGCAACGATACCAAGGCTCCCACCTTTTAACGCTATATCTACTTTTTCGCCAATGGGCGATATTATTCTGATATTTCTTACCTCTCTTTTTATCATTCCTTTCGCAATGCCTAGTTCGTCAAAAGCACTCAGAGGGACCCCGCCTCCACACGGCTTCTCAAATGAAAGGTTCCTTTCAACCAGAATAACCTCAAATCCCCATTCTGCAAGGGTTCTTGCCCCTATGGCGCCTGCCGGGCCTCCACCCACTACGAGCACTTTGGCACTGAGCTTCATTCTATCCAAATTATCATTAGATTTATGAGGGGAAATGGATCGCCACTTTTATTTGAATTACACAAAAGGGGGAAATGGAGACCTGGCAGCAAGAACGCTTTCTTCTCCCAGCTCCAAACTCCCCTTTCATTTTATTGCAGTCGGAACCCAGGTGGGAACGGACAGTGTATCTTTGCTCTCTTTACTGACGTATTACCATTTCCGTTAATGCTGTTGAGGAAATAAGCAGATATTTTAAAAAAGAACTCATTTACAGAGCCTGAGATTG
>JBGOWS010000290.1:0-2952 GCA_041478735.1 Thermodesulfovibrionia bacterium
GACAAGTGGCTTCAGTTCCGCCTCTTCTCTTGAATACTTTTGGAGTTCAGCTGGATTTGATAGCACCTCAGGGTTTGTCAGCAAACCTGTCAATTCTTCATATTTGCTTTCTATTGCTCTGAGTTTCTTAAGCATTTGTCCCCTCTATTGTAAGAACTTCTTCGAGTGCTCTGACTGCGACCTCAATTTGAGAATCGTCAGGTTCTCTTGTTGTAAGCCTCTGCAGTAATAGTCCGGGCTGTATCAATAACTTTATTATTATGTTGTTTTTCATTTTAGAAGAGAGTTTTAAAAATTCAAAGGAAAGTCCGGCAATTACAGGGATGAGGATAAGCCTTGATAGAAATTTATAAATGAAAGGCCAGGCCTGCGGGATAAATGAAAAAGTGAATATACTCACGACCATGACTATGAGGAGAAAGCTTGTACCACAGCGAGGATGTAAAGAGCTATGTAACTTTATATTATTTACCGTTAGCTCTTTGCCATTTTCATATGCATGGATTACTTTGTGTTCTGCACCGTGATACTCAAATATCCGCCTCATCTCTTTCCACATGCCGATTGATACTACATATGCCACGAAAAAGAATATCCTGATAACACCATCGACAAGATTAAATGCAAAAGAGCTTTTAGATACAGATACGAATACAACTCCCAGAAGCTTTGTTGCATATAAAGGTAGTAATATAAAGAGTGCTATGCCGAGGACAACAGACAACCCGATGGTAAAACCAATAGCAGCAGGATTTAATTTTTTTTCTTCTTCCTCTTCATATGCCTTGTTTGCAGAGAACTCTATAGCTTTGATACCGATGAATAGAGCATGAAACAGTGCAATTACACCTCGTATAACAGGAAGCCTTAAAACCTTTGGTAGTTCTGTCAATTCTTCTCTTTTTACGTGAATGTCCCCCTTTGGACCTCTGACTGCTACTGTCCAGCCTTTTCGGCCCTTCATCATAACACCTTCTATAACTGCCTGTCCGCCTATGTTTTTCACTCTAAAATACTCCTAACAAATGATTTATTATTTTTAGTAATCTCCCCTAACGCCCCTCTTTAAAAAAGAGGGGAATAGATTGCCTTTCTTTTATAAAGTCTCTCCATTTTAACTCCCTCTTTTCTAAAGGGGGGATGGAGGGGATTACTAATTTAACCTGAAATACGCAAGGGTATCCTTCAAGGCGTTGCCATTTTTCACCCTGAACTTGTTTCAGGGTCTCGTTTTTGAGATTCTGAATCAAGTTCAGAATGACAGTTTATAAGCATTTTCACATAACCTTGCGTATTTCGGGTTTAATCATCCTTACGTGTCTTTTTAAACAAGAATGTTTCATCTGAATATCTCAAAAAAAAGCCGTTAGCCTCGAAAAAACCGACTAACGACTTTTACATGTCTATGTATCTACTTCTTAGCGTATTTTTTCTTAAACTTCTCTACCCTTCCTTCAGCATCAACTATTTTCTGTTTCCCTGTAAAGAATGGGTGACACTTCGAACATATATCTACCTGTATGTTCGGTTTTGCTGATTTTGTTGTATTTGCTGACTTTGTTGTAAATGTCTCGCCGCATGCGCACGAAACTATAACCTCATTATATGCCGGATGAATTCCTTCTTTCAATCTTTCCCTCCTGAAAATATGATTATATATAATATTAAAAGATTTATAGTGGTTTTGGCAATAGGGCGAATAGGCGCATAAAAAGTTTTTACAAAATATATAATAACGATGCTTGATTTATAGTAATTTATCCTTTATCCTTCGTATATATGAAAAAAGAAATAGTGGATTTTCTTATTATAGGCAGTGGCGTTGCGGGTCTGAGGGCTGCGATAGAGCTTGCAGAACACGGCAATGTCCTTGTCGTCACAAAAGACAGACCTGCTGAAAGCAGCACCGAGTATGCACAGGGTGGAATTGCCGTTGCCCTGAGTGATGAGGATGAGGTGGGGATCCATTTTGAAGATACATTAAAGGCAGGTGATGGCCTCTGCGGGGAAGACGCCGTAAGGGTTCTTGTTGAGGAAGGCCCTGAAAGAATACTTGAACTCATATCATGGGGAGCCGAGTTTGATAAAGAGGGGACAAAACTGGATTTCACATTGGAAGCAGCCCATTCGAGGAAAAGGATACTTCATGCCCACGGAGATTCGACAGGCAAAGAACTTGAGAGGGTTCTCCTGAACAAGGTACGTTCATTCCCGTCAGTCAAAAAATATCCCTTTGCCTTTGCAATAGACCTGATTGTAAGAGAAGGAAAATGTCTTGGGGCATACATAGTGAAGGGAGGGGAGATTATTGCCATGTTTTCAAAGGTGACAATACTCTCTACAGGAGGTGCTGGTCAGATTTTTTCGAGAACAACAAACCCTGCTGTGGCAACTGGTGACGGGATGGCCATTGCATATAGGGCATACGCCGTACTTGAAGATATGGAATTTGTCCAATTTCATCCCACTGTTCTATTTGCTCCTTCTGCTCCTCAGTTTTTATTAAGCGAAGCAATGAGGGGGGAGGGGGCGATTTTGAGAAATATTAATAAAGAACCATTCATGAAAAATTATCATCCCGATGCCGAGCTTGCACCAAGGGATGTAGTCTCAAGGGCGATTATATCACAGATGGTACGGACAAAAAGTACCCACGTTTACCTGGACCTCACCCATCTCAACGGTAATTTTATTAAAAATAGGTTTCCAAGGATTTATGCAACATGTCTCCAATATGATGTAAACATAATAAAAGATTTAATACCTGTCTCACCAGCAGCGCACTACATGATGGGCGGTGTGAAGACAGATATTAACGGTGCTACAAATATAGAAGGCTTGTATGCAGCGGGTGAGGTTACATGCACAGGTGTCCATGGTGCAAACAGACTTGCATCAAATAGCCTTCTCGAAGGCCTTGTTTTTGGCGCAAGGGCGGGCAGGGCAGCATTA
>JBGOWS010000213.1:0-4235 GCA_041478735.1 Thermodesulfovibrionia bacterium
AAACATACCATAACACCTATAGAAAAATCTAGTGTTGCAAAAATGCAACACTTTTTGGGGCTTCATCTTCTCCTTTATCCCCTTCGCAAACCCTTCATGACCCCAACTTTGCGAAAAATATTTTACCCCTCCCGTGGAAACGCTTTATCCATAAGCTGTCCCTTTTCACCGAGAATTGCTGGTTGCCGAAGCTTTAACGGCATCAATATCATCCCACATGCTGCCTGTGACATCGACAGTGAAGATAAGGTCTAATGCCTGTTTTTCTTTTTCGACATCTACTGTGATGGTGTCTCCACCAAGAACGAAAGGAAAAGGGACGTAATCTGACGGCAAATCACATTTTGCCTGTGCGCTGATTGTGTGTTCACCTGATATATTAGTAGTATCCCAGTAACCCTCCCATACATTATACGTTCGATCTCCTGGATTGTTAGATACCTGTTGCATTGCTCCAATTTCTATAGTGTCAATAGCGAGTGTAACTGACGAGATTGTGCAGTAAGCCGGATCATTAAAAATTAATGCTCTGATTGGATTTGTTTTAGATTTGGGAACAACATATGCATAAGGATTTGTACCTCCAAGTTTCTTGTTTATAGGAGACGTAATTAACACAATAGGCCACATATTAACTAATTGGGCAGTAGTAGATACGCCATTATTATCAATTGCGACTATCCTATAATGCCCGTCTGCAAGTGAACCTGTGTTTAACTGCAAACTCGATGAATCAAAAAATTCTTCTTCTTGATGAGTATGACCATATAGGTATGCAGCAACTTGTCGGTTCCTAAATATATTTTGCAGTCCATTTCCGCCTACACCTCGATCCACTATTCCTGGTAATGCTGTGCCCTCTAGTTTGACATCTTTACAAAACCAAGGATCGGTAAGTGTTCCGCTTGATCTCGTATATAGACCGTGGTGGCCAAAAATAAATGCTAATTTCGGATTAATAAGATTAGTAGGATCAGGCGCGACTTTCTTTTCTTCATAGAAGCGCTTTAAGATGCCATCTATATAGCTAAGCTCATTATCTGATAATGCTGGTGTATCAGAAATCTTCTCAAGTCCATAGGAGAGAAAAGTTCTTCCATCCTCGTCACATGTATTCGCACTGATAAACAAATATGTACCATTTTCTGCTGGCATGTTAAGTGGAGGCCATGTCCACATAAATTCACCAATCGGATTATCTGGATGTAAAAGCCTTTCACGGGCTCCTCTATATGAATCGTGCATGTATCCTGAAGAACCTACACACCCATTACATTCATTGTTTCCGTCCCATTCCGGATCACCATATCTGTCATGATTTCCGGGGATATCATAAAAAATTTTCCTAAACTCAGAATTACTATAAATATATCCACGATATAACCCCCACTGCGAATCCCTTGACGCTACAAAAACATTATCCGTTAAATCACCAGTTGCAACAACAAACTCAGGCTTAATTATATCTGGCATTTTATTAGTAACCCAATCCAAATTATATAAAGGAGGATCACACTGGTCACCAACATGTATGTCAGATATCTGAACAAACCAAAAAATGTTATCTTTGACAAGGTTGGGATAATTGATATCGTCAATTCTAATATCCGACGCAATAGCTGTTATGGAAGATTGAAAAAGAAAAAATAAGGCAAAAACAACTAATAGGCTAACATGATTTTTTGAATTCACTATTATTCCCTCCTTTATTAAATGTTAAATGTTAGCGTATACTTAGCGAAGCACAACCTCTTCAACAACTGGATTTCCATTAACATCAGTATATTCTACCGACCAGACCGCCTCTTTTTGAGGAGGTTCTTGGTTTGATGATCCAGTATTCATTGTGATAGTAAAGCTATCGGAGCCTGTCACTGTCTCTCCTGGATTTATATTGCCAATATTAATTTGGTCTGCAGTAATAACTATATTATTTGCGTATATGTTTTTAGCACTGACTCCGGATATAGGCGTAGAGCCGGTATTTTGAACTTTAAGTTTTACCAACATTGTTAATGTACCGGCTGAAGTATTACTTTCTGCAATTTTGTAACTCAACTTAACAGATCCCGTTCCCTCTGCAAATGTTGAATCTGATGACAAAAGTCGTATGAATACAAAAAGTACTATACACAAGATAAATTTTTTAGAGTTCATATCTCCCTCCTTTTGTTCACGCAGGGTATTGTCACGTTTTTTCTGTAAATTCTCATAAGGGCTTTTTTCTCAATGGTTTTCATGGTTTTTTCATGGCTCCTAATTAAGCTGCAATCCTCTCAAGTTTTGATGCCTTTATCTTTGCAAGGATTAATTTTTCTCTTTTGTCATCTCGCCTCCTTTCCGTCTGAGTTCCTTCATCTGCCAGTAAACCATTGCTAATGCCTTCTCCTCGTCCTTTTCCTCTTACCCTTCCTCTCACCTCCCTGAAGCTCCTCTCAACTGCATTGGCTGTCCTTATCCGCCTCCAATGCCTGAAAGGATACTTTTGTAATATGTTTCTATGTCTTCCGTGAATAGCCCTTCGGCAACCCGGCCATCTTCTACAAGACCCTCTATCTTCCGCCTCCCTCCTCACAAAGGGTTTAGCTTTATCGGGTAAACCATTGCGAGGAGCGGAGCGGCAAAGCAATCCCCAAAAAACAAGATTGCCACGCCTCCCGGGCTCGCAATAACGATGTAAAAACGTTCAATACATTAGCAAACACCACCGTTATTACCATTAGGCCTCTTGCAAAAGTCTGAAAAAGAGCCCTTCTGTCATTCTGAGCTTGTCGAAGAATTACGGCAAATCAAACCGTTAGAGCACCCTTCGACAGGCTCAGGGTGACACATTAGGACTTTTGCAAAAGACTCCATTAATAAAATATAGGCAATTTGTGTGCCATTTTTGTTACTATTTGATTTTAAAGGATTTTTTGATAATGCTTTTTGGAAGGTGACTATCTTTGTAAAATATTACGACACTGTTTTCAGGCCATTCTGGTCATAAAGATGGACAATTTCACTAAATTATTGCGTTCTTTCAATAAGATAGACATATGAGGGTATTTTAAGTCTGCCATCGCCTTCTGGATCAGACTGTAAAATTTTCCGTCAGAGAGGATGAGAGAGATAATAAAGTCTGAGAGCCCTTTCTATTTCTTGCTCAAAGGCATATGAAGCGAGATATCTTCCTTTGCATCGGGATGAAAAAAGACAATAGTCCGCTATTTACGAGCGGGGTAAGTCTCACGGACTGTTTCAAGAATCAGCTCAGCAATTAATATACATCATCCCGTTTCAAGTTATATATTCCACTGTGGGATGGGTCACCTATTGCGGGATTATGGAGGAATTCAATATTTCGTCCATCCAGACTTTCCGATAGCACTTTTTTGCAGACTTCACCAACATTTAGGACAGCTATTCTTGCGCGCGCTCCTACGTTCGAAAATTTTTCGGAGTATATTCTTCGAATTTCACTAATTTCGATATCCCTGCTCAAGCAGTTAAGAAATTCCAGCCAATTTACAGATAAACTTTCTTCACCTGCTCTCAACATGAAAGCAGTGGCCTGAATTTGCCCATCTGGGACTTGCATCGGTCTGCAGTATCGGGCAATGTGGTTTTGATCAGGTATCTTATCACCTTTCATTCTGAGATCCAATCCTGTACAGCATAGGGCGCTACCGTTTCCATAAGAATGTCAGTTGTTGCAGTTCCAGAAATCCGAATTTGCCGTTCTGGATGCCTATTGTTCGGTTTGAACATAACAAAGTGAACATCCCCATTTGGCAAAAAATGCACGCTGAATACTCGCTTTTGGTCGCTCCTCCATGAAGCATAAATGTTATAGTCAGGTGTTAAAGAAATAGTTGGACACTTTAGATTGGTATGTAATTGAAAAAAATTATAAAAATTGCGAAACGAACCAACAGCTATGCCAAGACTTGCAGGATCATCTTCCTTTGCATCATTAAATAAAGTAAGAAGTTTATTTGCCAAACTTTCCCGATGGGGAATCGTCAGCGACCTTCTAAGTGATTGCTATCATAACATCGCAAACTTATTTTTAATGCTCAGAAATATCATAACATCGCAAACTAAATTAAGTGTCCCTCTTTGTAATTTGGAGTAGAGGACCCTTAATCGGGAAAGAGAAAGATTTGATAATCCTATTGTCTTGTTTAACAACCAATCTCTTTCTATGAGTAAAAATAGTGGCAACAACATACTGCCTCTCAAGTTTCTTCCTG
>JBGOWS010000306.1:0-2677 GCA_041478735.1 Thermodesulfovibrionia bacterium
CGTGGCGATAATTGAGGATTGGGTGAAGAACCATACCTTACCCACCCCTTCACCCCTCCCAAGAGGGGACTTTTGAGACTCCCTGATTGTGGTTGGTAAGGGGGATCGGTCGTCCTTACCCATACAATATGAGAAAGAGCCATAATTATGAAGACCTTATATATATCAGTGCCCTCGGCTTGAAGCCATCTCCCTACGAGTTCAGGAGAAAAGATTCAGACCCCTGTCAGTTCCTCACTGAAAATGGTTGTTCTATGGAACGCTCATTCAGGCCTTCTGGATGCAACTGGTACTTCTGTGATTCCCTGTTTGACCGCATGGAAAAATTGCCAGAATATCAGGAATTTGATAATTCCCTGAGAGATGTAGCTGAACTCTGGATGAAGCTAATGGAAGAATTTGCTAAAATCTAGAATCTTCACCACTCCTAAAGGTTTCTTTTTAAAATCAAAGAATTTTTAGATTATCTGCATCGGGTGACTACTACGCTTATAACTGCAAATTGTCAAAAAAAATCCTCAATTTAGGTTAAAATTACTCTTATGGCAAAACCTATTGTTGTTATAGTCGGAAGACCGAATGTTGGCAAGTCAACCCTGTTTAACAGGATGTCAAGGACCTATGCTGCAATTGTTGAGGATATACCAGGTGTTACAAGAGACCGGAACTATCTTGATGCAGAATGGGAAGGCAAAAATTTTATTGTTGTTGACACAGGGGGGTTTTATCCAGAACCTCCAGAGGATATATACCTTCAGATTAAGGAACATGCCATATTTGCTATTGAGGAGGGAGACGTTATAATCCATTTGCTTGACGGCAAAGACGGCCTTACCCCATCCGATATGGAACTTGCAAGGTTGCTCAGGGCATCCGGAAAAAAAGTGCTCTGGGCAGTAAATAAGATCGATGGCCCGACACGCGAGGAGAGACTTTATGATTTTTATCCGATAGGTGCCGAAAATTTATGGCCTGTTTCTGCTGCAACTGGCTATGGTTATGATGACTTTATGGAAAAACTTATTTCTTTATTGCCTTTATACGTAGAGGAAGAGTTTGATTATCCAAAGATTGCGGTTGTGGGGAGACCAAATGTAGGAAAATCCACGATAATAAATACCCTTCTCGGTAAGAAGAGGATGCTTGTAAGCCCTGTCCCAGGTACAACAAGAGATTCTATAGATAGCATATGCACTTATTATGGAAGGAAATATCTATTGATAGACACAGCAGGGCTTCGGAAAAAAGACAAAGTCGGTTACTCAATCGAGAGGTTCTCAATGGTCAGGGCGATCAGGAGCATAGAGAGATGCGATATAGCACTGATTGTCATAGATGCGAGTAAAGGCATAGTAGAACAAGACCAGAAAATAGCAGGAATTGTTGAAGGCTATGGTAAGGGTGCAATCTTTCTCCTGAATAAATGGGACCTTATTGATAAACCTGAAGAGGCACATGAAAGATTAGGTAATGAATTGAGCAGGAAGATATGGTTTATGCAGTATGTACCATTCCTGACTATATCAGCCTTGGAGAAAAAACGTATTACAAAGGTTTTTCCGATAATTGACGAGATAATAAAAGAGAGGAAAAAAAGGATACCAACAGCAGACCTAAACAGGTTTTTCAGGGAATTTGTTTCCGGTATGTCCTTGCCTTTGTATAAAGGCAAAACAGCAAAGCTTTACTATATAACACAGGTTAAAACAGAGCCGCCTGCTTTTGTGGTTTTCACCAATTATGCCTCTGCTTTAAAGGATACACACATAAGATATATAGATAAAGGGTTAAGAAGCAGGTTTTCTTTTGAGGGAACCCCTATAAGGATTTATATCAAAACAAAAAAAAGAGATAAAAGTCAGTGAGATTTCTAAAAATCATTATAAGGAGTTTTATAGATTTTTTTAAAGATGGTGGAATTATGCTTGCAGGTTCCATTTCTTACTTTACCATGATGGCACTTGTGCCGTTCTGCCTTTTCCTGATAACCATATTTGGATATCTTCTCGGGCAATATCATGGCTTCTATCAATTTTTCTCCACTAAGCTTGTAAATTTTTTTCCTGATATAACATCCGAGATTACAGAACAGCTGGAAAAACTTGTCAGATTTAAAGGTATCGGCACATTCAGCTTTGTACTTTACGGAATACTTTCTTTCTCGGTTTTTTCCTCCATTGAGAATGCGTTAAATATAATTTTTAAGGTTAAAAAGAAAAGGATTTTTGCCTGGTCAATCATACTGTCATTGATCATCGTTACTCTCATAATCCTAATGCTTTTTATTTCATTTATTGCAACATCACTAATACCCCTCTTTAAGGCATTAAAACCATTATTTCCTGAATTAAGGATAGGTTTGATAACAAGTTTTCTCATAAGTTATGTGGTACCCTTTTTCACGGTTCTTTTTACCATTACGGTAATTTATATTTTCTTCCCGAAAGGCAAGGTCAGAACCTCTCACGCACTAATTGGCGCCTTTTTTACAACGTCATTCCTTGAGGTCGCGAAACATATCTTTACCTGGTATGTTGGAAGCGTCGTGAAATTCGGTACTATATACGGCCCACTAACCGCAATTATCGTATTTTTACTCTGGATGTTTTACTCTTCGTGTATCTTTTTGATTGGCGCCGAAATAGTGCATAATCAGGCAACCACAAGAAGTAGAAAA
>JBGOWS010000189.1:0-4600 GCA_041478735.1 Thermodesulfovibrionia bacterium
CGTTCAGTGCGATACATGGAGAAAAACAAAGATAATACCCGGCGGCATTTCTGAGTATATCCTCATCCCTGAGATAAACCTTGAAAACGATACACTAAAGCTACATGACTTGAGTTACGAGGATGGCACATTCATAGAGCCCCTTGCCTGCGTTATAAAAGGGATGAAAAGAGCTAAGGTGAGGCGTGACGATACAGTACTTGTCATAGGCCTCGGTTTTATGGGTATTCTAAATGGGATTATTGCAAAAAGATACAGTGCAGGAAAGGTAATCGGCGCAGATAGAGTACCCTACAGGCTTAATCGAGCTATTACACTGGGATTCGATGACGTTATTGACGTCTCAAAAGCAGGTCTAGATAAATCCTTAAAAGAAATTACCGGAGGTGAAATGGCCCAACTTGTAATCATAGTGCCCAATAGCGCAGATGCAATAATGGATGGCCTTTCATCAATAGGAAAAGGCGGCACATTAATCATGTTTTCTCCGGTCAAACCAGACGAAAGATTAACAATTAACCCGAACGAATTATACTTTAAGGACGCAAGCATTGTCACAAGTTACTCCTGTGGGCCCACAGACACAGCAGATGCCCTTGAAATAATAAAAGAAGGAACTGTAAGGGCTGAAAAGCTCATTACACATAGGTTTCCGATAGAGAAGACAGCAGAGGCCTTCAGATTGACAGCAGAGGCAAGGGATTCGTTGAAGAGTGTTATTGTGTTCGAATAAGCTTACCCGCAGCAGAGCTGCGAAGTTTCTCCCCTCCCTTGAGGGGAGGGTGTTGAGAGAATCATTTTAACACCCCCACCCTCGCCCTCCCCCCTCAAGGTGGAGGGAAATATTAGGAAACCCTGATGTAAAACATCGAAGAATTCTTTGATTAAATATATTGAAGGAGGCTTTAATTGTCTGAAAAGAAAAAAACTCCGATAACCTGTGATTGGAAAAAGAAAAAGTCTTCATTGCCCAATGAAAATAAAACCAAACTATACAAACACAAAGGTAACTTTACCTGGCAAGGGGTAAAGGCTGAAAAATATAAATCAAGCTGTGGAGATTGGTCTGATATTGTAAGACAGACATTAATCGTCAATCATGGAGAAACATCAAAATTTCACCTCAGGTATTTTGAGATCGCACCTGGTGGATATAGCAGCTTTGAGATGCACAAACACGAGCATGTTGTGATAGGGATAAGAGGGAAAGGCTTATGCACAGTCATAGGAAAAAACTACAGCATCGGATTTCTCGACACGGTTTACATAGAGCAGGATGCCCCGCACCAGTTGAGAAATCCTTTTGATCAGCCTTTTGGCTTCCTCTGCATAGTCAATGCAAAAAGGGATATACCTAAGTCTTATTAACGGCCCCATAATTAATGACAATAACGTTCATTCATTATGGCTGTCATTCTCCGGCTTGACCGGGGAATCCAGAAAACCACTGGATGCCCGTTGACAACCTGCGGGCATGACGGACAAGAAACGATGATGACTTACGAATGTCCATTCAATTCTGAGGTCCTTCTTAATAACTGACATTTGAGCGTTATTGTAACTTGTTCCTAAATTGAGCGATTTTAAACCCCCTCCCCCTTGACGGGGGAGGGCGAGGGTGGGGGTGTTTGATAATAAATTCAACAAGTTCCGTGGTTATGTTATTAAGAATCGCTCAATTTAGGTTGTTGTTAAAGTTCTTGTTTTAAATTATTTAAAAATATTAATATATAAAGTCGAAGAGGACTTCATAAATTGGAACAAAGAAAAAATAAGACATTTGTGGATAAAACATGGGATTTTTTTGCCTCTGTAAGGCTTGCTATTATTATCTTCGCTTTAATTTCTCTAACATCAATTATAGGAACCATTTTAGAACAACAGGCTGAACCAGCCAAAAATATTCAGGTATTAACCAAAATCTTCGGAGAATCCCTTGCCCCAAGTATGTACAGCATATTCGAAAAGCTCGGGTTTATGGATATGTATCATTCATGGTGGTTCATGGCTTTATTGATCCTGTTTTCGATTAATATTATCATTTGTTCTCTCGACAGGCTTCCGAGGATATGGAAGATAGTGAAGGAACCAATCGGCCCGCTGACCGAAGAAAAGATAAAAAAATTTACCATAAATAGAGAGATTGCATTAAAGGGAAAGCCTGATAAAGTTAAGAATGCTGTTACAAGTGCAATAAAAAGTGCAGGGTTCAATTATACAGAGTCAAAACAAGACAATGGTTATCAGTTCTTTACTCAGAAAGGAAATTACAGCAGGCTCGGCGTATATATTGCTCATTTTAGTATTCTTGTAATACTTATCGGTGCTATTATAGGGGTATTCTTCGGCTTTAAAGGTCATCTGAACCTTCCTGAAGGTTCTGTATCAGATGTGGCTTACACAAACAGTGGCAAAACAATCCCTTTAGGCTTCGATATAAGATGCGACAACTTTGATGTAGAATTTTATGGTAGATCAGACATGCCAAAGGAATACAGGAGCTGGCTTACAGTTATAAAAAACGGCAGGGAGGTTCTGAAAAAATCCATAGTAGTCAACAACCCTCTGACATACGAAGGCATAACATTCTATCAGGCAAATTATGGTCTAATGTCCGAGATGATAAAGAATGGTATCTTTAAGTTCAGAATAGTTTCAGGAGATGGGAAAACCTCTGATCTCAATTTGAGATTAGGAGATATATTTAAAATACCTGAAACTAATATTTCAGGAAAGATCATTGACTTCAGCCCTGCTTTAAAAATCAATGATAATGGACAGGTATTTACATATGCAAACCAGATGAATAATCCTGCGGTCTATATCGACTTTTCAGAGTCTGGAAAACATAAGTATTCAGGATGGCTGCTGAAAAGATATCCGGAGACTTGGCAGTTGCCCGAAGGCCCAAGGGTAGAATTTATTGATTACTGGGGAGTTGAGTTCACAGGATTGCAGGTAAGAAAAGATCCCGGTGTTTGGGTCGTATATCTGGGCTGCATTGCGATCTCCATCGGACTCTTTGTAGCCTTCTTTATGAGCCACAGGAGATTATGGGTTAGGATTGTTGAAGAAAAGAATAATACAAGGGTAGTTATTGGAGCGACTTCTAATAAAAATAGGGCTGCATTAGAGAGAAAGATTGATAAGATAATCTCCCTTCTCAGCAAAAAACAGGAAGGAGGCAAATAGATGGACAGTTCCTTTTTCTTTGGTATATCAACTATTGCTTACATCTTGGCTATGATGATCTATATAACCTATCTTGCATTCAAGAAAACACAGATCGGGATAACGGCAACTACAATAACAATTGTGGGATTTATTTCACAAACCTTAGCAATCATACTTAGATGGAAGGAATTCGCAGATTTAAGCGGAATGGGCTTTTTAAGGTCAGCTCCTCTTACAAATCTCTATGAATCACTTATATTTTTTATCTGGTGCCTGATACTGGGATATCTGATAATCGAGTTTAAATTTAAAAATCGTTTATTCGGAGCATTTGTCACACCTGTCGCAGGCCTGGCATTAGCTTTTATTGATTTATCTGGCATGTCAAAAGAAATTCAACCGCTTGTCCCGGCACTACAAAGCAACTGGCTGCTGGCCCATGTGATGATGAGTTTTATTGCTTATGCAGCTTTTTCACTATCGTTTAGCACCGGACTCATGTACCTCATTGTAACAACCGAGAAAAGAAACGAGGTATCGTATATATTCTGGACAGTTACATTCGGCATCTTTGTAGTCGTTTTAGCTGCAATGTGCGTTGATTTCCTTACATTTAAGGTTATGGTTAAACCAGAAGAATTTATAAAAAGCTATATGTTTAAGACCTCTTTTCTTAACCCATCAGCCTTCGTTAAAATGCTGAGCTGGATACTCATGGCAGTCATTATATTTATTATCTGGAGATATGGGTCTATTCTTAAGACAGTTATAAAAAAATTCAACATCGGTCCTGAAACCCTTGATGAAATCACTTATAAGAGTATCGCTATCGGATTTCCTATATTTACATTAGGGGGCCTCATATTTGGAGCTATCTGGGCTGACCAGGCATGGGGTGTTTACTGGAGCTGGGATCCAAAAGAAACATGGTCATTAATAACCTGGTTTATCTATGCCTTTTATCTACATAGCAGAATGATAAAAGGATGGAGAGGGAAAAAGGTAGCAATTGTCGCTGTAATAGGTTTCATGGCTGTGATATTTACCTATCTCGGTGTTAACCTGTTGCTCTCAGGACTTCATGCATATGGTAGTGCTTGAGTAGCGCCTTGAAACAATCCGAAATTTAAGATATCATAAATAAACTAAGACAGTTGGAGGTAAAAACCATATGAACAATATAAAAACACTGTTTCTGCTTGTAACAATGACCCTTATACTCATCTGGGCCGGAGCTGCTATGGGTGGTAAGCAGGGGATGACCATAGCGTTTATCTTTGCATTAGGGATGAACTTCTTTGCCTACTGGTTCAGTGATAAGATTGTCCTTAAGATGTATGGGGCAAAAGAAGTCACAGAGGCAGAAGCGCCTGATCTCTATGGGACAGTAAGAAGGCTTGCACAGAAGGCAGAGATACCCATGCCC
>JBGOWS010000012.1:0-19255 GCA_041478735.1 Thermodesulfovibrionia bacterium
ATATTTCCCTTTATAAAAGAGATAATCAAGCGCCTCCTGTCCATCGCGTAACACTTCTACAGGGTTTGCAATATTGTTCTTTTTTATTGCATGGAGTGTTAGCTCCACAGCATCAGGATTATCTTCGATAAGGAGAATATTTAAAGTGCTCTTTAACATTTTTAACTCCTTTAGGGTTTATAAAAATCTCTTAAAAAGCGTAAAAAGCAAACCCAAAGGCCTGCCGGCAGAACAATTGAATTTTGGGTTAACAAGAGCTTTTACACTTACAGGTTGTTGAAACCCTTTTTGATATTTTTTTTATTATCATTATGTCTACCCTCCCTTTCATAGAAGAATTCTGAGTTTCGTGCCTTGTAACTTATGAAATCTGTAAATCTTTATTTTCTTTTAGCGCAAGAGAAATGCCAGGATACAACTTATTGATTTTATTGAGATTTAAGAAATAAAGTAGGAATTCTATCAGGCAATTTGCCTTTTTGTCAGGGCATATTGCCCGAAAGATGAAATAAAAAAATAACTCTATAGGAGAAGATAAAGGTCATTCTCCAGCCAGCAGGCGGTATAGAAGCTCGCAAACATTATGTTAATTCTACGTTGTACATCATCAATTACTTAAAATACATTCCACCCGGCATCTGAAATTTCGTACAGCCCGCGGGGATCTCAAAGAGACTGTTTGGTTGTGAGCCCATCTTTATATTTTTGTATTCCTGAACCCATGACCCGTCTATTGATGCAGTCTTTACAGGGAGGTTTATGTCCGTCGCCAACCACTGATAAACCTGCCCCTTCCTATTCCCATCTTTGTACGTAATCAGATACTTTTTTGTTGGATGGCCATCTATTGTCTCATTACTAATATGCTTCCTTTCTATCTCACCCCCGAACTTTTCTTCCACCATTGGTTTGTTATTCAGATTTAAGGGTATCTCCATATACATCTTCTCCCTCGGCATAATATTCCATATGACCTTCTTGTCCATCCTTGTTATCACAATCGTCTCCTCTGGGGACTTCATATCCATCCTGAACCTGTCTGCCTTATAGTAGATTTTACCTATAGGTTCAAATGGTTTCAAAATACTCTCTACATCATTTAATTACAAGCGAAGAATGTTACATAAGTCCCGACTTTAGAAATGCCTGCGTATTTTATCTTTTTATTTAAGAGGTTTGCGTTATGTCCTCTGGAATTTTTCCATGCTTTCAATTGAACTTCAGGTGTTGGCCAGTTCCATCCTACATTCTCTACACAATACGAACGCCTGCATTTTTTAAATCTCTCATCAAAAGCATCATGATTTAAAGTACTTTTCTTATACATATACTGACTATGACTTTTTGCCAATCTATTCAAGTTTTCATTTATAGATAAAGGATTAAGGCGATTCATAACCCTGTATTGATTTATGTGACGCAAAAGTTTTTCTTCATAAGGAGATAGCCTGTTTTCATCAAATCCATACGTAGAATTAATGGCTAATAGCATTGTTAAAACACAAATCCAGCTCTGCTTATTAATACCTTTATGTTTAGATTTGGGTAAAATTAAAGTAGATATATGCATTAACTTCATAAGCACACCGGCCTTACTTTATTCCAAGTTTTAGTTTATCCAACCCTATCTTTTTTTTAATTTTTTCCTCGAGGATAAAGAGTGCATGAAGTTCCTCCCCCGCTGTCTCCTGCAGGAGAATCAGCTTCTCATGTTCGATGGTTTTACGGAGTCGCTGGCAGAGGTAATTAACGCAGATTACATGGCGGGCCCTGAGTGCGCATCCCTGCTTTGTCAGAAAGTAGCATAAATGGGAGTCCTGTGCCCTATCTGGAAGGGATTTCCCCAGCAGGAGGTTAATGAATAGGAGTATACTGTCACACTTGTTCCCTGTGCGTGCTCCGCAGCAGGTACCGTTGCCATTAACCGCGCAATCAGCACACTCCTTTACTAATCCGATAGCAGCCATCTCTTTCCGGGTAGCCTCAATGTTCTGGTCCAGTTGGTGTAGGAGAATCTGAAAATCCTTATTCTTGAGTAAGGCTTGACCAAAGGTCTTTTGAAGATGACGGGCTAAAGCGATTTTGCGGGTAATTGCATCTTCGGAGAGGTTGGTATTTATAAATACTCCTCTATCCCGGTCTTTACCTTCAATCTCTGATAGATAATATCAGCTATCTTAAAGAGGTTGACGGTATCTTCCTTATTATATATTGTCAGCAAATTCAGTGCCTCGCTGCTTCCCCTCCTTGCATGCTCCCAGAGCTTTACAGCATCATAACCATTCATTCCCTTAACAGCCTCGTGCCTCTTGATTCCGAAATCCGTCTCGAGTCTTTTAAGGCCGCTTTTAAATCCGAGTCTTCTTGAACCGAAACAGATGTCAAAGTGGGGGACATTAAATTTCAAATCAGGCATTGACCTTTTTAGAAAAGGGATGTCGAAAGCTGATCCATAAAATGTTATAAGGTATTTATATCTGGAAAGTTCTCTTTTTAGATTCTCACGAGTGAGATTCATATTCTTCAAAAAACATTTGTAGTTGTGGCCGTCGTATATGCCGACCATAGTTGTATAGCCTCCGCTTTCAGGCATAAGACCGTTTGTCTCTATGTCTAAGCAGGCTGCCTCTTCTTTAAAGATATCAAAGAGCCTCCAGTGCTCTTTTTTCTTAATCGTGCCTGCAAAAAATGCGGCGTTGCCATTAGACAACTCTTTCAAAGCAAGAGACAGGTGCGCATCAAAGAGGCTTTTCTTGTTAGGGCTTATGACATTTAAATCCGGAGCATTTATGAAATCAGACCATGTAAGTATTCCATTTCTCCAGAGTCTTTTTTCAAGTTTCTCGCCGATACCGTTTAAGATGCTGAATGTATTTCTTATCATTTTTCTATTATACGCATATCTTTTAGTAATAAGGGAATAAAAATGCAAACAATCCCATTCACGCTTTCCCTTTACTCATATACATTAATGTCTCCTAAAGCCACATTATTAATCACTCGTAAAGATTTTATTGGTGATTTAAAGGTTATGGAATTGTTATCCAATTCAAGGAGGATTCCCAATGCCCTTGTATCTTTATTATGATTCAACGCAATTAATGTGCCCTCTTTGAAGTCCGCTTTTTTCGGGCTGATAAATTTATTATTGTAAACGAGATCTATATCATGAAGTAAAAATTCGGCAACCTTTTTCTCGTCGAAATATTCATTAAATCTTTCTCTCCTGTATCTAATGCGGGCTTCCCTGCTTCTTTCCCGTGCCATTTTAGAAGCTTTAATACGGTGGATATCAATATCTCCAGCCAGTGTTATCAGATGTTCAAGTTCGTTATGCTTTTGAATAGCAATGAGGCGATCAGGTTTAATAGCTTTTATCTTGCCGATCTTTAATACCTTTGCAGCCTCGCCATTGATTAGACCTGTGGAATCCACAAGTACAATCTCAGATTTTGCTCTGGCAATGTCAACCAATTTTTTGCTTCCCTCGATCATCAGAGAAATCTTCTTTGCAGGATTCAGGGAACCGATAAAAAATATCTTTTCAGTGATAAAGTTTTTTATATCCATGGCTGTTTTAAATATCTTAATATTGATTGTACCGGGTACTCCAAGAGATGATTGACCGATGTCAGAGTCAATGAGGGAAATCACGGTATCCTTTGATAGAAGCTTTTCTATCAAATATCTTGCCAGGGTAGATTTGCCCGAACTGCTTGCGCCCATAAGAAAGACGGTGCCTTTGTGATTGAAAAGTTCTTCAACAAGCGCTTCCCATTCAGGCTCAGGAAAGATTTCTGACCTTTTGTAGACCTTCGGCAGCCCTTTCATTAGATGGGTCAGATTTTATTGCCTTTTCAAATGTATTCTTTGCCCTTAATTTAAAGCCAAGCTGCAGATAAATATAGCCAAGCTCGGCCATGTAATCAGCGTTGAAAGGGGCAATCTTAAGTGCATTACTTATAGCCCTCTCTGCCTCAGGCCAATTTTTTTCTTTTATAAGCCCGAGGCCGAAGTGAAAATGGTAATCTGCTACCGAGCTATCAAGATAAACAGCCTGTCCGAATAACTCTGCTGCCTCCTTATATACCTTTTTCCTGAATGCCTCCTTGCCTTCTTTAAACTTGGCCCTTGCTATCTCTACATTGTTACTTCCAATCTTTGCAGGCCTGATTGATAAGCTAAAGTCGTATTCCCTCCGCATCTTTGGGTCAGAGAGGATTTTATATGCATCGTTTATATGAGAAAAGATTATATTCAATTTGTTTTTAAGTGTCTCAGAAGACATATGAAAATGTATATCAGGATGAAATTCCTTGGCGACCTTATATTATAATATGCCTTTTTAACCTTGTCCTGAGTGGACCATTTTTCGACCCCTAAAATACTATAGTAGTCTGTAACCCCGCATCTCTTATAAAAGTCTTCGACTTTGTTTATAAATGCTGGATCTATCTCTCGTTTATATTCTTTCGTTATTTCTTCCAAAGTTTCTTCTTCTGTTAACTCTTTTTCCTTGAGTTCGATTATTCTTGTATTGATCAGTGCATAAAGTGTCTTTATTGTCGAGAAATTATCTAATGGCGAGATGGAAATAATTTCCTTTATATTGCGCTTGCCATCTATCAGGGAGAGGATGTCTTTATCTGTATTGTCAAGGTTTATATCCTGGAATAAGTTCATCGGGTCGGTAGAATAGTAAAGAATTACATCCATAGGGGGCATTGCATTTTTAATGCGTGTTAGGTTATTTATCTTCTTGATCCCGCGATAAATAAGGTTTGCAGCACTGAGTTTAAGTGTTATGACCTCTTCTGAAAGAAGAGGGCCTTCTATGAATACGAATTCGCCATCTTCCCATTGAAAGAGACTCAGGAGATCTCCTCAACCTGATGCCTTACTGCCCAGATGAGATTTTCAGGTTTGAGATAGCCGAGTTCAACAAGAACAGTACCCTGACGCTTCCCTGTTTTTTTCATGATATCAACTGATTGGTAATGCTGATCAACAGAGATTTTGCCAGCCCTTAGCAGAATCTCTCCCATGCGGTCTTCTTCCTTGTTTGATGTAGCGAAGACCATATCCCCATTTTTTATATATATTCTTTTAGAGATAGAACCGTATTTTATCTCGAGTATTCCATCCTTTTCACTTCTCTGCAGGTCCATCAGGATATCAGGGAGTGGATAATGTTTTAAAAGACCAGAGATTATTTTCCTTTCAACACCAACCTTGAGGTGTGAATTAACTTGTGCAGCCCATACAACCATGCCCTCGATATCTAAGTTGAGGTCCTCGATCATTAAATCAACAATAGAACCCTCGGTTAAAGGTGGTGTATCCTCAAGAGAAAAGCCGATACCTCCCAGTGAGAAGTCATAGATTTTAGCATTAAAGGATTTTCCTCCAATTGATAAACGAAATCCTCCTTTATGTTTATATCTCTTAAATCGTCTTCTGTCTTTACCTGATGGCATTGGTAAGTATATTAAACCTTTTAATATCGAAATCAATAATAAGCTGAACTATAATAACAAGTGATTTCCCCTCTTTCCAAATACGGTCTGCGACTTGTAGAATTGCAGGTCTACACAATTCTCTGCGAGCCAGCTTGGGACAGCGCAGTAAGAACGCAAGTTTTTTATGGAAGGTTTAGATTGACAACCTGACCTTTTCCCCCGATTTTACCTATTTCTTTTCCATCAAATATTAACTTTACCCCTCCAGCATTACCGATTTTTAATGAGAAACCGGTTTTTGCCTGCAACTCAATTGATTCTCCGTGCTTAAGTATCATGTCTTTTGTGGTGGTATTGTCTACCGCTATAAGAAGCCAAGTTGTATCTATAGCAAAAACCTTAAGAATATGCGGTGTATCTGTTTTTAAAATGTTTTTCCCCATGGTCTCTACAGGAGGTGGAGATATAGATATCTCTTTCTTCCTTGGCGAGGAGGGGAACAGAATAAATGTGACAGTGATTACCAGGAGTAATAATAGTAAAGGAGTTAGTAACAACTTGATCTTTGACCTTTTTCTCTTTAAAGCGTCCTTTTCAAGGGCTTCCTTATTTTCAGCTTGAGGTGGCGATACTTGTTGATTGTAAGCCTTGATGACAATCTCTGGGTCGATATTCAGGATTTCAGCGTATTCGCGAATATAGCCTTTTACATAAACTTCTTCAGGGAGTTTTTCAAAGGTTTCATCTTCGATCGCCTTAAGATAGGTATAACTAATTTTTAGGGTCCTGGAGATTTCTAAGAGGTCCTGACCTAATTCTTCACGCTTCTTCTTTAGTATATCACCTACCAAAGCGTCTCCTTAAGGAATTTTTGGAAAAGATAATCTATGAGGCTCTTGCAAAAGTCCATTACCCCCTCACCCTTGCCCTCTCCCACCAGGGGAGAGGGTTGATAAATAAGCCCCTCCCTTGATGGGAGGGGTTGGGGAGGGTGCCCATTTGAGACTTTTGCAATTAGCTCCTGTATATTAAGAATAATAAATCCCGGGAATATTGTAAACTGCATGCTATTATACTAATAATGAATAGAATTGTTATAACAGGCATTGGTGCTGTTAGTCCTCTCGGGAATTCGTTTTACGAGTCCTGGGAGGCTGCAAAGGCAGGGTTATCAGGCATAATGCCTGTAACAAGATTTGATGTCTCTGATGTGAAATGGAAAGTTGCAGGAGAGCTAAAGGGATTTGATGCAGGAAAATATCTTTCCAAAAAGGAAATAAATCGTCTTGACCCCTTTGTGCATTATGCTGTTGCTGCTGCAGTGATGGCAGCTGAAGATGCAGGACTGATTTCTTTTAACTCGTCACTCGTCACTCGTCACTCGTCACTCGATTCAGGAGGTGTCATTATCGGTTCAAGCCGTGGCGGGATAGGCACAATAGAAAAAGAATTGCAAAAAATTTTCTCGCCGCACGTTAGCCGTCACATTTCGCGAACATCTGCCTACCTTATGCCCTCAACAACAATCAGCATGGCTTCGTCTTACGTTGCTCAAAAATTGGGAATGAAAGGCTATTGTCTTGGCGTCTCCAATGCTTGTGCATCGGGTGCAAGTGCGATAGGTGAGGCCTATAGATTAATCAGGTCAGGCTATAAGGGTCCTGTACTTTGCGGTGGTGCTGAGGCCCCGATATGCAGGATATGTTTTGAAGGATACGGTTCATCAGGTGCTTTATCTAATCTCAATGATTATTCTGCGAGCAAGCCATTTGACAGGGCAAGGGACGGATTTGTTCTTTCAGAAGGCGCTTGTATTTTTGTTCTTGAAGATTATGAGAGTGCATTGAAAAGAGGAGCAAGGATTTATGGTGGGGTTATGGGCTATGGTAATACAGTAGATGCATTTCACCAAACAATACCAGACCCGGAGGGTGAGGCGAGGGCAATAAAAATGGCAATAGATGAGGCGGGATTGAGGCCCGAAGATATTGATTTTATCAATGCTCATGGCACGTCAACAATTCTTGGTGATAAAGCAGAGACCGAGGCTATAAAGCTATTGTTTGGCAAAAAAGCCTATCATATACCCGTAACTTCTAATAAAGCTCTGACAGGCCATATGCTTGCTGCATCAGGGCCCCTTGAAGCAGCTTTTACATTGATGAGCATGAACGAAGGAATTATTCCACCGACAATAAATCTAAAAGAGAGAGATCCCGAATGTGATCTTGATTATGTGACCCGGTTAAGAAAGGCTGAGATTAAATTTGCTATTTCTAATTCATTTGGTTTTGGTGGAGTAAACGCAGTGCTGGTTTTTAGAACGTTGAAGGACGTAGATAATATATCAACGTCCTGAATGTCTGAACTCCTTTATTGCCTCGCCCTCCGGGGTCTCTGCATGCTTCCTGTATTTTGGAGAGAAATGCATAACAACAAGGTTTTTTACCCCTGCTTCCCTGGCAATCTTTCCCGTAATCTTTGCTGTAAGGTGGAACCTTTCTAATGCCCTGTCTCTGTCTTCTTCCATAAAATATGCTTCGCAATAAAGTGTATCTGAGTCACGAACAAATCCGACAATCTTTTTAATATTTTCATCATCTATTGATACGTCAGTGACATAAGAGATTTTCTGGCCTCTTGTTATCTTTGCGGCATCCCTTAATTCCTCAAGCTTGTACCTCCTTTTGGAAACCATAAACTCTGTGTCCCCTGATCTGCACTCCCTGATAGCTTTTTTCAATTCTGAAAGCCATGGCCCTACAGGAAGCCCCATTTCTTTCAATGATGCCTTATTGATATTTATGTGAAATTCTTCCTCGAGTGAGAAAGCGAGGCAGGGTACCTGATGGTCTAACTGGATGGCTTTTATCGTTAGCAGGGGTTCTTTTAAGAGAACACCGTCAAATTCAGATATATTGTTATCTATTCTCTTAAAACAGTTTTCAGCATGAAAGCTTGATGAGATTATCTTATCTCCATTTACGGAAAAAACCTCTATATTCAACGGGTATTCCTTTATGAGGTTCCATGTGTAACCTCTGAGCTTGCCTTCTATACAGTCTATTATATTTAAGGGGCCGTACACCCTTAAAGGGGTTTCTCTCCTTAAAATAGCCCTGAGAAGTGTATCAAATCCTATGAAGTGGTCTATATGTGTATGTGTTACAAAGACATCTGTTATTTTCTGAAGGTCGCCGGGTTTGAGTTTGTTGATGCTACCTATATCGAATAAAAATGCCCTCTTTTCCCTTATTATCCTGACAAAGAGAGCAGGGTCTTCAAAAGAGCTGTTTACAAGACTGTGAATGAATGTAGGTTTCATTAGTGATTATATCCTATTGTGATATAATAATACCAAATCCGTTAGGCGTTAAGTGTTAGGTGTAAAGGATTTTAAAACTCCTGACGACTGACGCCTTACGTTTTACGACAGAGGGAGGAAATATGCCTGAACTTAGAAAAGACCCGATATCCGGTCGCTGGGTTATTATATCCGTGGAAAGGGGGAAAAGGCCAACAGATTTTGTCTCTCCATCCCAGAGAAAGAAAGGCGGTTTCTGCCCGTTCTGCCCAGGTAACGAATATACTACACCAGCAGAGATAGTGGCCTTTAGACCTTCTGATACAAAGCCGAATTCACCGGGATGGACATTAAGGGTCATGCCGAATAAGTTTCCTGCACTCCAGATATATGGAGATCTGAATAAGGCAGGAGACGGCATCTTCGATAAAATGAACGGTATAGGTGCGCATGAGGTCATTGTGGAGACACCCGATCATATGCTGTCCCTATCAACGATTTCACCAAAGGCTTTAGAAGATGTACTGTGGGCTTACTATCTGAGGCTCATTGATTTGAGGAAGGATCGCCGGTTTAAGTATGTACTGATATTCAAGAACGAAGGAGATGCTGCAGGCGCGTCCCTTGAGCATTCCCATACCCAGTTGATTGCGCTGCCAATTGTACCTAAGCTTGTAAAAGAAGAGACAGATTCAGCAAAACGTTATTATGAGTTAAAGGAAAGATGTATTTTTTGTGATGTTATTAGTCAGGAACTCGAATACAGGAAGAGGATAATTTACGAAAACGCAAAGTATGTTGCGCTTGCACCATTTGCGCCGAGGGCTCCTTTTGAGACATGGATATTGCCCAAGAAACATGAGTCAAGCTTCTATCCACCAGATAAGGACTTCTCAGGTCTTGCAGAAATCCTCCAGGTTATCCTGAAGCAGATGGACAGGATACTGGAGGTGCCTCCTTATAATTTCGTAATACATACATCACCATTTCATGAAGAGGTGAATGAATACTACCACTGGCATATAGAGCTTATGCCCAAGCTCACAAAGATTGCCGGGTTTGAGTGGGGCTCGGGTTTCTATATTAATCCAACGCCTCCCGAGGAAGCAGCCAGGTTTATGAGTGAAGCAAAAATATGAAAACATTGATAGCCTCACCAGAAGCAGTGCCTTATGTAAAGACTGGTGGCCTTGCAGATGTTGCAGGTGCCCTGTTTAAGGAATACCGGGGGATGAAAAAAGATGCATATATTATTCTGCCTCTTTACAAAAAGATAAAAGAAAGCCAGCTGTCACCGGCGGATGCCGGTGTTAAGATAAAAGTTCCTGTGGGAAGCAGGGTGATAGAGGGAAGGATATTCAGTCAATCTTCAGCCTACTTCATAGAGTGTGAAGAATTCTTTGACAGGGAGGAACTTTATGGCACGCCCGAGGGAGACTATGCTGATAATGCATCGAGATTTGTATTTTTCTCAAGAGGAATACTTGAGACGTGTAAGGTACTGAACCTTAAGCCTGATGTAATCCACTGCAATGACTGGCAAACAGGACTTGTACCTCTTTATCTAAAGACGATTTACAGGACTGATAAATTTTTTACAAATACAGCCAGCATCTTTACTATACACAACCTTGGATATCAAGGTCTTTTCCCGTCATCAGAAATGCCCCTTACAGGGCTTGGGTGGGAGCTTTTTAACCCTGAAGGGATAGAATTCTATGGAAAGGTAAATTTTCTCAAGGCAGGCATTATCTCTGCGGATATCCTGAATACCGTAAGTAATACTTATTCAAAAGAAATTCTCAGTAAGGAGTTCGGGTTTGGCCTTGACGGTGTATTGAGAAACAGAGTGAGAGATCTTTACGGTGTTATAAATGGTATAGATTACGAGGAATGGGATCCGTCAAGAGATGATTTTATCCCTGCAAAATATAGTCATGATGACATTTCAGGAAAGGCCTTCTGTAAAAAGGAGCTTATGAAATCATTATTCAGACCTTTAGATAATCTCGACGCCGAACGCATTCCACTTATAGGTATGGTTGGAAGGCTTTCTGCGCAGAAAGGATTAGACCTTGTTCTACAGTCTGTTAATGAACTTTTATCTATTGGTGTAAAACTTGTTATTTTAGGTAAGGGAGATGAAATATTCCACAGAAGTTTATCAGAAATAGCAAAAAAATATAAAGGTAGGGTATCTGTTACTATTGGATTTGAAGAAGCACTTGCACACAGGATTTATGCAGGTTCAGACTTTTTTCTTATGCCATCGAGGTATGAACCATGCGGACTTGGCCAGCTTATTGCGCTTCGATATGGGTGCATTCCAATAGCAAGGAAAACAGGTGGACTTGTAGATACTGTACAGGATTATGAACCCCTTACTTCAAAAGGTACAGGTTTCCTTTTTTCTGATTATACACCTTCTGCGATGCAAGAAGCAGTAAAAAGAGCCCTTTGTGTTTATACAGATAAAGATAAGTTTCAAGGGATGCTAGTAAATGGTATGCAGATGGATTTCTCATGGAAAAAATCAGCAAAAAGATATATTAAATTTTATAATGAAATTATAAAAAAGAGAAGTATATAGAAGGTGTTTTTGATGGATGAAGCGCGTCAACAAAAGCTTGCTGAAATAATTTTTGAAAATATCAGTGATGGAATTATAATGCTTGATAAAGACTATAAGATACTTGCTATCAATAAATCTATAGAGAAGTGGACAGAAAAGCCTACATCTGACCTTATAGATAAAAACTGTAAAGATGTATTTCATGGATTCGGGATATGTCCACATTGTGCAGCCAAAGTTACATTCGAAACAGGTACTGCCAATATAGTTATGCAAAAAGGTGATCTTAAAGGCAGTACATATTATGCTGAACTTTCGGTATATCCGATAAAGGATGAAAAAGGAGAGGTTAACGAGTGTGTTCTATGTATCCGGGATATAACTGAAGTCGCAGAAGCAAAGGAGTATCTCGAGGGATTTATTGAGAATTCTGCAGATGCGATAGTTACGTCCGATCTGAACGGTATCGTTACATCCTGGAACAAAGGGGCGGAAAGAATATATGGATTCACAAAGGAAGACGCTATAGGGAAACATCTGCCTTTTGTCCCTGATTTTCTTATTGACCCTGAACGTGAAATGGCTCAGAGGATAATATATGGTGGAGAAGTTCTGAAGGATATAGAGACCTTCAGGAAGATGAAGGCTGGTACGATCATAACAGTAAGCCTTACGCTCTCCCCGATTAAAGATGTGACAGGAAAGGTTATAGGCATCAGTGGAATATCAAGGGATATATCAGATAAGAAAAGTGTTGAGAAAGAGTTGGTCAGGAGGAATCAGGAGCTTTCAAGACTTTTCTTTATCAGTTCAGCAATGGGGGGAACCCTTGAACTTGACAGGTTATTAAGAATGGTTCTTACTGCTGTTACCATGAGCGACGGCCTTGGCTTTAACCGGGCAATCCTTTTCCTTGTTGATGAGAAAAAGAATATATTGAAAGGAGCCATGGGAGTAGGACCTGCGAGTCATGAGGAGGCGTGGCAGATATGGGGGAGGCTCTCACTAGGAAAAAAGACACTGTCTGACATTATGCATGAGATCGAAACAGGGCCATTGAAAAAGGATTCCTTTTTTGACAGACTTAGCCAAGGTATGGAGATACCTCTAACAGGGGAAACAATCCTTACAATGGCTGTTAAAGAGAAGAGGTCTTTTAATATTCAGAATGTAAAAGAAGAACCATTCTCAGATGCAGTTCTAATACAGCAGCTTGGCACAGAGGCTTATGCTGTTTCGCCTCTGATATCGATGGATAAAGTAATAGGTGTCATATGGGTGGACAATCTTTTTAACAGAAAGCCTATCACAGAAGAAGATATGAGGTTTCTGAGACCTTTTTCGAACCATGCTGCAACAGCTATAGAAAGCGCAAGGCTCTTCGAGCAGGTTGCTCTCGCTGAGCAGGAGCTTGAAAATATATTTGAGTCTATATCTGATATGGTTTGCTTCATCAGCAAGGATTATGCTGTAAAGAGCATTAATAAGGCTGTAAGTAAAAGATTGGGTAAACCTCCGGAAGAAATTATAGGGAAAAAGTGTTATGAGGTATTTCATGGCATGAAAGAACCGTGGTCAAAGTGCCCGCATCACAAAACCGTTGAGATAAAAAAGGCATTTATAGAGGAGGTTGAAGACGATTATCTGGATGGTACATTCATTACTTCAAGCTCTCCGATATTTGATACAACAGGAGAATTTATAGGTACAGTCCATGTAATCAGGGATATAACAGAACTAAAGAGCCTTCAAGAAAGGCTTGTGATGACAGAGAAGATGGCTGCGCTCGGCGAGGTTGCGGCAAAAGTAGCTCATGAAATAAGGAATCCGCTTGTCTCTGTTGGTGGATTTGCAAGGAGACTCGAAAAGAAGTTAAACGGCAATCTAAAGGAATATGCTGATATAATTGTAAAGGAAGTTGAAAGACTTGAGGTAATACTTAATGAAATTCTCGGTTTTGTTAAAGAAATAAGGATTGTAAAGGAAGCAGTTGATTCAGGCAGGCTTGTAGACGATGTTATTCCTCTGATAAAGTCCGAGATCGATGAAAGGAATATAGTCCTTGTCAGAGAAATTGAAAAGCCCATTGAGATATATGTAGATCCCGGCAGGATTAAAGAGGCCCTGCTTAACGTATTATCAAATGCAGTTCAGTCCATAGGCGACAACGGTACAATATTTATAAAAACATACGTTAAAGACAATGCCTCGGTGATTGAGATAAAAGATACAGGTGCGGGAATAAATGAGGAAGACCTGCTGTTTATATTTGACCCTTTCTTTACTACAAAAAAGACTGGTACCGGACTTGGTCTTACCATAACTCACAAGATTATAGAAGAGCACAAAGGGCATATAGAGGTAGAGAGCAAGCCTGGCAAGGGTAGTACATTTAGAGTAATTATACCGTTAAATAAAGTGCTAGATGAAAAATGAAATTAAGTGGGGAGGGGAAATATGAAAATACTTATAGTTGATGATGACCTGCACATTCAGAGGCTTTACAAAGAAGAATTAGAAGAAGAGGGCTATGAAGTTGTTATAGCATCCAATGGTAAAGAAGCAATAGAGCTATTTGATAGCGAGGTTCCCGACCTTGTTACGCTCGACATACTTTTACCTGATGTGGACGGTATCCGTCTCCTGAGGCAGATGAAGGAAAAGAGGCCCAAAGTTCCTATCATTATGTCTACGGCTTATGATTACAGGGATGATTTTGCTGTGTGGGCTTCAGAGGCGTATATTGTAAAGTCATCAGATCTTGACGACTTGAAATCCACAATAAAAAAGCTGCTAAGCAAGTAATAATGTCCCGGGATATTTATCTTGAAAACACACCGTTACATGAAGCACTTACAAAGTGGCTTAAAAAACTTTATTATGAAGGGGCTGCTAAACCGCTTTCGGGTGAAACAATCAAAGTTATAGCTTCTCTTGGAAGAGTTACTTCCGGTGCAGTTACCGCAAAAATCTCTTCTCCTTTTTATCACTCATCAGCAATGGACGGCTATGCTGTAAGATTTACAGATACTTTTGGTGCATCAGAGAGAACTCCAAAAAGGCTGAAGTTAGGTGAACAGGCAGTTTATGTTGATACAGGCGAGCCAATACCTGACGGGTTTAATGCAGTAATAATGATAGAGGATGTGAATATAATCAGAAGTCAAGAGTCACCCCCCATCAATCCCCCCATTACTAAGGGGGGGAGTTATAGGGGGGGTGACCCCGAACTCCAAACTCGGAACGATGAATACATTGAAATCATAGCGCCTGTAACCCCCTGGCAGCATGTTAGGGTAATTGGCGATGACATCGTGGCAACTGAATTGATACTTCCTGAGAATCACAGGATAAGACCTGTTGACATAGGCGCAATGCTCGCAGGCGGGCATGTAGATGTAATGGTCAGAAGAAAGCCAAAGGTAGTAATTATACCTACAGGGACGGAGATTGTAGAGCCAGGTGCAGATTTACAAAAAGGTGATATTATCGAATACAACTCGAGAATCCTCGGCGGCCTTGTCTCTGAATGGGGAGGGGAGCCTGTCAGATTCAGGATTATACCTGACAGTCTTGAAGAACTCAAAAAGGCAATACTCGAGGCCCATAGTAAGGGAGATTTAATTATCATTAATGCTGGTTCATCTGCTGGTTCAGAGGATTTTACTGCAAAGGCTATAAGCGAACTCGGAGATGTGATACTTCATGGGGTCAGCATAAAGCCGGGTAAGCCTGTTATTCTCGGATGGGTAAAGGGCAAACCTGTTCTTGGTATACCTGGCTATCCTGTATCTGCATATATAACATTCAGTCTATTTGCTAAGCCGCTTATTTACAAATGGCAGGGTCTTGAAGTCGAGGAACCCGAGATACTGAGGGCAAAGATTTCAAGGCAGGTGGCGTCTACCCCTGGACAGGAGGAATTCCTGAGGGTAAAGGTGGGGAAGGTCGGAGATAATTTTATAGCAACTCCTGTTAGCCGGGGGGCGGGTGTACTTATGTCTCTTGTGCGCGCCGATGGGTTTGTTCGAATACCCGCTATGTCTGAAGGCCTTGGTGCAGGCACAGAGATTGACGTGGAACTGATGAGATCTAAAGGTGATATTGAAAATACAATTGTCTGTATTGGAAGCCATGACAATGCATTAGATCTGCTTGCTAATATATTAAAAAAGAGGTATCCAGGGTTTTCTCTTTCATCAGCCCATGTAGGCTCAATGGGTGGTCTGCTGGCATTAAAAAGGGGTGAGGCACATATAGCAGGAACGCACCTGCTTGATGAAGAGACAGGGGAGTACAACATAACATATATAAAAAGACTACTTTCTGATAAAAAGACTCTGCTCATAAATCTTGTCTATAGAGAGCAGGGCCTTCTTGTGCCAAAAGGTAATCCCAAAAACATAAAAGGCTTTGAAGATTTGACAAGAGATGATGTTGTATTTGTTAACAGGCAGTCAGGTGCAGGAACGAGGCTTCTTACAGATAAGTGTTTAAGAGAACTCAATATAAATCCAGATGATGTTAAAGGGTATGAAAGGGAGGAATATACACATATGAGTGTTGCATCTGCAGTACTTACCGGCATTGCGGATACCGGCCTTGCAATACTTGCATCCGCAAGGGCACTAAATCTAGATTTTGTTCCTGTTGCAAAGGAAAGGTACGACCTTGCAATACCTCGTGAGTTTTTTGAAACCGAGATGCTTCGGTGTCTTTTAAAGATTATAAAGGAAGATGCTGAATTCAGGACACTGGTAAAAAGTCTGGGAGGATATGATATTTCGGATATGGGGAAGGTAGTATATGTGGGTTAGGTATTCCTTCACTCTGTGTTTCTCCTTTTTTCCCATCCACTGCTTCAATAAGTCTTTTTGCTCCTATAAATCTTTTGAGGTAAAACGGAGTTTCGAGGCTATCAATGGTGACCTTCTTGCCCCTTGAGGAGGCATGTATAAACAGGTTATTGCCGAGGTAAATTCCTACATGAGAAGGGAAGGATGCATAGGTCCTGAAGAATACCAGGTCGCCAATGGAGAGTTCTCCCTTATCAACAGGATTTCCTTCGGAGAATTGCTCTCTTGCTGATCGTGGGAGATCTATCCCGATCAGGCTATAAACCTTTTGAACATATGCTGAACAGTCAATACCGAGAAGGCTGCTTCCACCAAACCTGTAAGGAATGTTTAATAGTTTATTTGCGAAAAGGATAAGTCTTTCACGCAACCCCATTTTGCTAAGTTCTTCAGCTGCGGATAATTTTTTTATTTCTTCATCCGCACTATTCTGTGAAAGTATCGCCTCATAGTTTTTTATCCCATCATTTTTCGGTTCATCCGGTTCAATTTCAGGTTCAAGGAGGATTTTCTGCCCCGGTTGTAATAAGTCAGTCTCGAGACTATTGATATCCCTCAGCTCATTAATATCAATATTAAACCTCCTTACAATCTTATAGATGTTATCTCCTTTTCTGACCGTATAGGACTTAGGTCCGATTTGTTTTACAATAAGTTCTTGACCTGGTTTGAGTTTTGTTGATCTGAGGTTATTTATCTCCTTGAGTTCATTAACTGATATAGAATACTTTCTTGCTATACAAAATAGGTTATCACCCTTTTTTACTAAGTGATATAGATTATCCTCTTGACGTTTCACTGTTTTAATATTATCACCTGAAAATCCCCCCAGCTCCCCTTTACTAAAGGGGGTTGAGGGGGGATTAATCTTATTTATATGAATAGATCCTTTTTCCTTTGATGGAATAGTTATCTTTGTGCCCGGCTTAAGATTATTTGAACTTAGGTTGTTGTTTTTTACGATATCCTGTACATTGACTTTAAATTTTTTGGCTATTCTGGATGGATTATCGCCTTTTTTTATTGTATAAGTTGTATCGGCGTAAATATTATATGAGATAAAAATTGTAAATATAAAGACAGTGATAAACAGACAAAAATTTTTCGAGGAATTCCTTTTAATCAAGCTGCTTCTTCCCTTACAAGGTCTTTAAGAGTCGGTAGATCTGTGAGGTCTTTCAAACCAAAGTACTGTAGAAATTCTCTTGTTGTACCATAAAGAAAGGGCCTGCCAGGTATTTCCTTTCGACCTATTATTTTTATGAGCCTTTTCTCGAGAAGGGTCCTGATTGCGCTGTCAGAATTTACACCCCTGATCTGTTCAATCTCAGCCCTGATTATAGGTTGCTTGTATGCTATTATGGCGAGGGTCTCCAAAGCAGGTGTTGACAATCTGCTGGACATATGTGTACTTCTGAATTTCTTTATCCAATCTGCATACTTCGGGTTTGTCACTATCTGGTAGCCATTGGCAATTTCAACTACCAGCAAACCCGTATTATGCTCTTTGTACTCTGTAATTAGTTCTTCCATAAGCCTTTTTATCTCAGACTCGGGAAGGTCTGTCACATCCTTCATGGTGGAAATAGTTATCAGTTCTCCTGAAAGAAACAAAATTGCTTCAAGCACTGATTTTTTTTCTATATCTTCCATCGCAAGATCAATATAGCAGAAATAAGCTCTATATTTCAATTATTTTTTCTATAACTCCGATATAAGGATCGGATAAAAAAATATCCTGCATGGATCATGGGGCAGGAAGGTCGAATTTTTGAAAGATATTTGTTTTATAATCAGGGCCCATAATTTTTGCACAATCCTTGACGGAGCCGCCAAGTAATACGGTTAGTTCATATGCACAGAAGATGCCGTAGAGGCAATCGTTAAAGACAATCACCTTGTCCATATTCTCGGCCACTATCTTTCTCCGATATTTCTCTATGCCGCTGTCTATCCCCTTTTTCTGTTTTTCTTCTTCTTTTATCTTAAACTGCCGAAAAGCAGTGGTGAGCGCTATCATCATAAGTGTCAGATACACATACACTTTAAATGCATGGGCCGTCTTCTTTGGAGGATGCTTTAGATGCCAGTCCTGCTTGCCCGTACGAAATATGCCATTGCTATGGTTGGCTTTGAACTGAAGGATGGTTGACACACGGAATAAAAGATGATAAATTCTAAATACAAGAATGACGGTCTCGTAAAAAGTCTTGAAAAGCTTAAATGGCTACAATATATCACATGTTGACTGACGGTAAGATGCTATCAGCTATCCAGGGGCAGAGAATTTATGAAGTGGTATGTTTTATACACAAAACCGATGAATGAAGGCCCGGTCGCCTTTCGCCTCCAGCTTATAGGGATTGAGGTCCTGAATCCAAAACTCAAATCAAAAAGGTATAAATACAACAAAGTCATTGGCTGCTTTCTGACTAAAATGTAGGCTATGGTTTTAACGTGCAAGTTTTTTAACGTGATAACTTGAAGGCTTGTTGGCTAACAGCTTGATGCATAAAGGACATGCCCGATTGGACATGAATGGCGGTAGCTTGTGATAATGCCTAAAGTGAAAGACAATGGTCGTATGTCTTCCTTGCTTCCTTACCTCGATCCACTCCACGGGAAATTTTATTTGAAGTTTTCTTTGATCACTCAGGAAACCGAACTGCTGGAGAAAACTCCGTTCCCTTTCCTGGTGATCAATGACACCGATCCGCTTGCCAGCTTGATTGAAGCCCGGTTTGTCACCGATACCGGAAGCGAGTTAAAAAGGGCATTTATTATGACCCAGAGAGATCATTACCTCCTTTCGAGAGATGAGCTATGGCCAATTACCAACCTGGACATCGAGACCTCATGGCAGAATGCCTTTTCATCGTATGCGGGAGAAAAGCAGGACCGTTCCCTCATTACCCTGGAAAATCAGATCAGCGAAAACGGAAGACTTGCTCTTCTTCCTTCTCTGTTTTTTTGCAAAGCCCGACAGATCTTCTTCCACCCGCCCTGTCCAAAATGCGGACTTCCTCTGCAGCAATGTGAAGATGACGGCCTTCTGATCAGCTCA
>JBGOWS010000249.1:0-3566 GCA_041478735.1 Thermodesulfovibrionia bacterium
ACATCATGCTCGTTTTGTGATCTTTCGCGTATATCATCTGTCCACCTGTAACTCTTTGATTTGTATGAGTATTTTAACATTGCTACAGGTTTAAGTCAAGCTGAATATGCTTTGTTTTTTAATAGTTATGAGTTTTTTTCACTTTTTACGAGTCCGTCAAGATTGGCAATCTTACAATTAACAAGCTCAACGAAATTATTGAAAAAGTTCTTGAAATTATTCGTAAATGATAGATTAATTCATGCCTGCAACGGACAGATAACATGCTAAAATATAAGGAAACGATCCGAGATGAAGAAAGAAACAACAAGATACGATTATGGGGAGTGTGAGATTTGCGGCACCCCAATGCAAGAGAAACTTATCAAACAGGATTTCTGGAAGAGTACGAGGGGAACTTATTGTTGTGGAAGATGTCCCTGCAGGGGTATGTCCACGGTGTGGTGAGAAGGTTGTTAAAGCTGATGTGGGGCGATTAATTATAAAGTTAATAGAAAATCCTGAACGTATTGCTAAATCTCCAAGAATCTCCGTCCCTGCTATAAAGTTTAATGCAGAAGAAGCAAAAGTTTAACAAGCTGGCGTAGGCCGTATAAGATACAAAAACCCTTGCAGATTGACTTACCGTTGTCCTACTTTTAAAATGTATTCATGTCACAAATTAAGATCCTTTCATCTGATTTAAGAAATAAGATTGCAGCAGGTGAGGTTATAGAAAGACCTGCCTCTGTTGTAAAGGAGCTGATAGAAAATTCAATCGATGCAGGGAGCACAGATATAAAAATAGACATTCTATATGGGGGAAAGCGACTGATCAGGGTTTCAGATAATGGTACAGGCATGGATAAAGAAGACGCCCTTCTCTGCTTCGAAAGACATGCGACAAGTAAACTTTTCAACGAAAATGGTCTCTTAAATATAAGAACACTGGGATTTAGAGGCGAGGCCCTTTCGTCTATTGCGTCTGTTTCAAAGATTAAACTCATCACGGGTATTAAGGGCTCCCCTTCTGGTGTATCTGTTGAAATACAAGGTGACGAGGTAAAAGAAATAAAAGATTGTCCTTCTATCGGCACGTCTGTTGAGGTCAGGGACTTGTTCTTTAACACACCTGCACGGAAAAAATTCCTTAAATCAAACAGCACGGAACTTTTCCATATCATAGATGTAGTTACAAAAGAGGCTCTTTCTCACTGGGAGACAGGCTTCAGGCTTACATCCGATAAGCAGGAAACTTTAAACCTCCCTTTATCAGCAGATCAAAAAGAACGTATCATGCAGGTCTATGGAAATGAGTTTTTTGATAGCCTCATAGAGGTAAATAATCCCCCCACCCCCCCTTTAGAAAAGGGGGGTGAAGGGGGATTTGTGGAAAATCGGGATGAGGGACAATGGATTAACGTAAAGATGAATGCATTTGTTTCAAAGGGCGAAAACTTCAGAGACAGAAGATCCAATCAATTTATCTTTATAAATAAGAGACCGGTAAAAGATCAATCCCTCTCTCATGCAGTATATAATGCGTACGAGGGTATTCTTCCCCGTGATAAGCATCCTGTCTTCTTTCTCTTTCTATACATTGACCCGTGGAAGGTAGACTTTAATGTTCATCCGACAAAGCGTGAGGTTAGATTTGAAGATAAAGAATCCATCTATCGTTTTGTAAATACCGGCATCAGAGAAACAGTAAGAGGAGAGCGAACTGAATATGCAAAACAATTCACAGAAATGCCTGCAGCCCCATTAGCTAATGTTTACGATATGTCTCGCTTCCCACAGGATACCTCTTATGGGTCTGTAATATCAGAAACCCTTGAATTTGCATATAAACCTCATCTGCCTTTTATCTATCTCGGAGACACCTTTATTGCTATTTCAGGCAAAGGGGGGCTTACACTCATAGACCACCATGCTGCTCATGAGAGGATTCTTTACGAAAAGTTTTTAAATAAAATTAATCTTAACTCTCACCAGCTATTATTTCCACAACAGATAAAGCTATCACACAAGGAATACAGAATAATCCTTGAAAACATCCTGATACTCAAGGATTTTGGAATAGAAGTTGATGATTTTGGACATGAGACTCTTATTGTCCGCTCACTTCATGATGATTTAAAGGAGGCTGATATCAGAGGTATTCTCTCAGATGTTGCTTCTTGTATTATCGAAGGTATTGCTCCGGATAAAACCCTTAAAGAAACTATCGCAGCGAGGATTGCATGCCATAGCTCAATACGTGGTAAAGGCATCCTGAATCAGGAGAAGATTTCGAGCCTCTTAACTCAACTCGAAAAAACCGAACATCCTGACCAGTGTCCACATGGCAGACCAACAAGAATTTTCTTTTCTCTGGATGATCTAAAAAAGATGTTCAAAAGGAAATGAATAAAGTACTTATCCTGCTTGGCCCTACTGGCGTTGGAAAGACCGGTGTTTCAATCCTTCTTGCAAAGGCACTAAATACAGAGATCATCAGTGCTGATTCAATGCAGATTTATAGATACATGGATATCGGGACTGCCAAGCCGACACCCGGGGAAATGTCAACGATCAAACATCATATGATTGATGTAGTAGATCCATGGGAATCATATAGCACAGGGAGATACATTGCGATGGTGGCATCTATTATTGATGAACTACTCAAGAAAGGGAAAATCCCGATTGTGGTCGGTGGAACAGGCCTGTATATTAAGGCCATGACAAGAGGCATCTTCAGCGGCCCCTCTGCTGACTGGTCATTGCGCGAAGAACTTCTTTCGCTGGAAAAGGAAGAAAAGGGCTCTTTATACAATTACTTAAAAGAACTCGACCCTGTGGCTGCAGAAAAAATAACAGCTAATGACATACGAAGGATTATAAGGGCATTAGAAGTTTGCCTGAAGAGTAAAATACCCCTGTCTGAAATACAGGAAAAACTCACTGCACCACTCCCCTATGAGTTCATTAAGATTGGCCTTTCAAGAGACAGAAAAGAGCTTTACAGGATAATTGAAAAGAGAGTTGATAAAATGATAACCGATGGTTTAGTTGACGAAGTCAAAAAGGTAACGGAGATGATAAGAACTGCAGAGACTGAGGGCTATGGTGACCGATCTCTCAATTCACCACTGCCTTCCATGCAGGCTATTGGATATAAAGAGATTGCGAGGTATCTTTATGGAGATATTACTTTAGATGAAACCATCGGGCTTATAAAAAAAGGGACAAAGAGATACGCCAAGAGACAGTTCACCTGGTTCAAAAAAGAAGAAGGTATTCACTGGGTTGATATAACTGGCATTGATGATATCTATGAAGCTTTTATGCGTGTCAATCATATTCTCAGGCACTTATTGTAACAGCTACTAAGATGTTCATAGGTAATGCCTCACTGTATGTCATTCCCGCTTGTCGGGAATCTTTCTGTGATTCCGAACGAGTCAGAAGGATTCTGGACAAGCCAGAATGACAGCAATAAGCCGTGAATGTGGTTTTACTTATGAACTCATTAGGTTAACAGGAAGCTTGCAATATTAAGAAAAATACTTTATGGTAAAAAGAAAAAAATAAAAGGAGAAAGG
>JBGOWS010000014.1:0-18487 GCA_041478735.1 Thermodesulfovibrionia bacterium
ATATAAGATACAATATACCTATAGGGCTTTCAACAGTATCGTAGAAAGACTCAGTACTGGATGACTTCTTCTGTCTTATCTTGCCCTCTGGAGAAAACCTCAACCCTATCACCACCCTTCTTTATGGCAAGAGCCAACGCCCTTTCAGCACATAAAATAAACTCTTCTGTTGTTTGGTCTTCAAGGACGACAATACCTACACTGGCTGTTATCCGCCCTTTAGGCTGGGATTCCTCATTAAGAAAAGGATAGTTTTTTATAATTGCGTTAAACCTGTTACTCAATGAGAGACCTGCTGATATAATGGTATTGGGAAGTATTACAGCAAAGGCATCTCCTCCATAGCGTACAACAACATCGGAACCCCTTATATTTTTTCTTAGCAGTTCAGCAACCTTTTTAAGCACCATGTTGCCGTAATATTCTCCATGCTCTTTTACATACTGGCCAAAGAAGTCTATATCGAGAAGAACAAGGTTTAAAGGAAGCTTATACCTCGTTGCCCTCTCTACTTCCTGTGCAAGCCTTATCTGAAAATACCTGTGGCTGAACACCTCTGTAAGCTCATCTATTAGTCCTGCCCTCCTCGGATAAAGCATTTCAAGTTCTTTTATATGGCCTACTAATTCCTTTGTGTCAAAAGCATGTTTCTGGACAATTCTCTCTATCTTTCCTACAAGCGACATCCTGTCCTCAACAGAGATATCTTTTTCAGTGAGTATAAATATAGGTATGTCCTTTGTTGAGGGATTCTCTTTTATATTCTTTATCACATCAAAACCGAGCATGTCAGGCAGTGTGAAATCAAGCAGTATCACGCCCGGTCTTAATGCCATTGCCAATTCTATGCCCTTCTTGCCGTCAGGTGCAGTATATATGAGAAAACCCTGTGGCTCAAAAATCTCTTTAAAATAGTTCGTCACCTTATCTTCCGATTCTATTATCAGGGCAGAGGTTGGCAATACCCTCTTGCCTTTAGCCACAGTTATCTCTTCGAGCTTCGAAATCAGTGCATCTTTATCGAGGGGTTTAAGAAGATAGTCTGTTGCACCGAGCGCAAATGCAAGATCTTTGTTATCAACTATGGAATGTATTATTACAGGTATATCTGTTGTCCTCTGGTCGCTTTTAAGCTCTTGCAAGACCTCCCAGCCATCTTTTTTGGGAAGCATAACGTCTAACGTGATAGCAAAAGGTTTAAGGTTCTTTGCCTTTTCCAGAGCTTCTTCACCGTCAAATGCATGGGCGACCTTATAGCCTGCCTGTGTTAGATGCAGGGTAAGAAGCTCTGTAGTCGAAAGGTTATCCTCTACAACAAGTATGAGCGGTGCCTCTTCTTTCATCCATGGGAAATTAAGACTTACTGCCTCTACAGTCTCTGGCCCTATAGCCTCAACAGGGGATGTAACTGGAATCATAAATGAGAATATAGTCCCCTCACCGAGTTTGCTTTCAACTGTTATATTCCCCCCATGCAGTTCAACGAGTTTTTTTGTAAGCGCAAGACCAAGACCTGCACCCCCGTATTCTCTCGAAAATGATGAGTTCACCTGCTCGAACTCATCAAATATCCTATCCTTGTCTTCGGGGTCTATGCCAACGCCTGTATCCCAGATTGAGAATTTTACAAATTCGAGGACTGGCAGGGCCCATGGATAGCGCCCGTCTACATTCTCTTCTTTGCTCACATCTATACCAACCATACCACCCTCAGGTGTAAACTTTATTGCATTTGAAAGAAGGTTGTACAGTATTTGTCTAAGCTTTACCCTATCCGCAGTAATAGTGCCGATACTTTCACCTATCGAAACTGCAATCTCTATGAACTTATTATCGGCAAAAGACTTCATTATATTCATGACTTCGTCTATCACGTCATCAATCGAAAAGGTTTCGTAAACCATCTCGTATTTGCCAGCCTCGATCTTTGCAATATCGAGAATATTATTAATTAATTCAAGCAGGTGTTTCCCTGATAAATATATATTTCTTACATACCGTTCCTGATTTTCGGTAAGATCACCGAATGTCTTCCCGAGTATCACGAAGGATCTACTATTAGAACTATATCATTAGAGGCATCTAAAAGAGTGGAGAGCTTAAGTCTCAACTTCTCCATGTCCTTGATCAATGCGTACCTGTCTATAGAAATACTTATCAGGCTGGCCAACAGGGCTAAGGATGCCTTTTGCCTTTCAGAGAACTGCCTCGGTTTGAAGTCGTCTATATACAGGATTCCTACAGCCTTATCCTTTAACACCACGGGAAAGGCAAGTAGAGCCCTTATATTCTCTCTTGTTAATGCAGGGTTATTTCTTGTATAATTCATCTTTAAGGTATCATTAATAAAAATAACCTTTTTATTATTAATAATCGCCTCTGTAAGTCCGCCAGGCATAACACTCCAGGCTTTATTCTCAGTGAACCTTCTGCTCAACCCCTTAGATGCAACGAGTCTCATCTCTTCATTTTCATAAATAGTAATACTACCTGCAGGAGCATTTGCTATTTCAAGGGCTTTCTCGAGGATCATTCCGAGGAAATCCTCAAGGGTCTCTGCTAACCCAAGTTTTGATGCCAGGTTAAAAATAATCCTTTGATCCTCTACCGTCCTATGAGCCTCTATCTTTGCCCTTTTTTGTTTTTCGATAATTTCCCAGAGGAGCCTTGCTCCAACCCCCTCAATAACCTCTATCCTGCTTCCGAAGGCTAATCTCATTTCATTGCTGAGATTAGGGTCTCCTGTCACATTGATAATTATTTCGGGGTTAACGGTACTGAGAGACTTTATATCCTCAAAAACAGGAATATTCCATTTTCTTGCCAGGATAACTCCGGGCGTGTCTTGTTTCTTTTCATAGATTCCAACAAGCTCTGTGTTTGGGTCTCCCCGAAGCAAAGAAATAAGAGCACTGCCGGCTATGTTCCCGCCTGCAATTGCTAACTTAAACATCTGATTTATAAATCCTATCTGCCAATGGGGTCATCATCTCTAAAAAATATCCCCGTAATTGAGGATCCCACTGGCCTTTATGCCATTCTGATTCCATTGCCATCACCGCATCCTTAACTGACCTTCGATCACGATATGGGCGTACCGATACCATAACATCAAAAGAATCCACAATCAAAAGTATCCTTGCCATAATCGGGATATCTTCTCCAGCAAGCCCGTCAGGAAACCCTCTCCCATCCCAGCGCTCGTGATGGTGCCTTATAGCAGGAAGTATCTTCCTCATAGAAAAAAGTGGCTTACATATCTCTTCCCCAAGCACAGCATGTCTCTTAACCGCCTCTGCCTCTTTTTCTGTTAGTGCCCCGTGTTTGCGCAACAATGACGCGCTGCAGCACTTGACCCAAGGGCAGTATAAACCCTGAACCCCTCTTTCTGGAAAACTGCCTCCATCAACTCAAGGTTGGACTGAACGTCATCCACAACCAGAATGGAAGGGCTCTCTTCCTCAATAAGACAAGCAAAGGGACCCATTAAGCAAAGATTAAAACATTAGAATATTATTTTGTCAAGGAAAATTATTTTATAATAGCATGTTACAGTGAATACTTAACCTAATTCTTAAATTACGCTAATCTTAAGCCAGCATAATAGCAGCAGTTTTCACTATTGAGGTCATTTATAAAGGTTCTATCTATACCATCTTCGAATAACACTCTAACAAGGCATAGCCCACCTGGCAAGGTTGAATGTTTTTCTTCGATAACTTCTCCATCGCCCCATGTACCATAATGTATGTGCCGGACCACATCACCAACTTTGAGATAAAGTCTCTGTCTCATATAAAAGTCCTTAACTTATATCATCAATAATTATAACTTATCTTATATAATATCCGTAAATAGTATAAATAAAATGCCCCTCTATGGAATAGGCTTCCATGCCCCATTCATCAGGCAAAGGCCAGTATGGCTCTCCGCTTTTCAGTGCCTTTATCGCAGCATCATCTAAGTTCTTATGCCCGGAAGTCCTGATAAGCTCAACAGCCCCTAATCTGCCATTTTTATTTATGGTAAATTTTATAATAAGATCTCCATAGACTCCCTGTGCTGCTGCGTCTGGAGGATAAATCCAGATGCTCTCTATTTTCTCTTTTAGCCTTTTATTATATATCAGAAATTTGTATTCCTTTGTATCGAGTGTAAATGTCCCTCCTTTTTTTTCTTTCTCTTCTTTTTCGATCTCTCTTTTTGCAAGATCACCTATAATACTTTTGTCAAAGAGTCTTTCTCTGACATTAGGTCTAAGCTTATCCGGTTGCTGCCCAGTTCCTTTACCCTCCGGCCTTGCTTCTATGCCCAGGCTCGGAGAAGCAGGCGAAGTAAGTTGTGAAGGAGATGTCTCTTTATCAGCAGAAAGTGAAGATGGGGAGGGAGGGACACCTTTCTCAGGAAGAATCCTTCTATCGCCTTCTATTAAAGGTGCAGGTGTAACAACTTTTGGCCTGGCACCCGGTGCAGACCTCGCCTCGGGAATAGCAGGAATAGAAGGCATTTGGGCACGAAATTCGTCAGGAGAAACAAGTCTTGTAAAAAATTCTCCTCTTGTATTCTTTCCTTTTACAACAGGCATGAAGAACATGGCAGCAACTACGATGACAACATGTATTGCGATGGAATAAGAAAAAAATCTTTTTAAACTCACATCAAGAATTTCCCGAAAAGCCTTATATAATCCTTGAGACCTTCTCTCCTGCTGTCTTCCCCGAGCCAAAGCCTAACGGATGCTTCCTGAATATCAGGCCTCCTGTGTAATGCAACAAGCCTTTCAGCAGACATATCGTCTTTTAAAAAATAATTCCTGAGCTTATCCATGAGAACAAATCTCTTCTGAAATCCGGCCTTCCAAACCCTCTTATAATTATCTACCTTTTCTTCTATTAAAGCCCTTGCTGCAAATTCTCCGGACTTCATAGCATAATAAATACCTTCGTAACAAAGCGGTAACACCTGACCTGCTGAATCCCCTGCAAATAGAACCTTACCTTTATTGTATAAATCACCTTTCCAAATAGGTATCCTGTATATCCTTGTTCGGGCTTCTGATATTATACCCCTTCTCTTTTTGAACCTTTCAAATAGGGTTTTAATATTTCCTTGCCCGGAACTACCTGTGCCTGCTGAGATCCCTTCTATTGTAGGAAATACCCATGAATAAGAATTAGGGGCATAGTATGAACCAAACCAGAACTCACAAATATCTGTGTTTATTCCCTTTATCTTCTCAGATACCGTATAAAAGGATTGAGATGGTTTTATTCCAAAGGATGTTCTGACCTTCGAGTTTACACCGTCAGCAGCAATAATATATTCAGAAACTATATCGGACTTTCTCCCACCGATATTTACACCAACCCTATACATTTTATCACTTATGACACTAATAAATTCCCCTTCTATTACTCTTGCACCTTTTTCTTCTGCCCGATTTTGCAGCGCCCTGCCAAATTCTCCTCTTTCAATGATTGCGAGATTTCTGCCTTTTAACTCTATATCAATCCTTTCACCCTGAGGTGATACGATCCTTATAGTCTTAACTTCTTTTTTTATTATTGACTTTGGAATGTCAAGTTCATCAAACGCACTCAGTGGGACCCCTCCGCCGCAGGGTTTTACAAAGGAAAGGTTTCTTTCAAGCAGGATTACATCTACTCCACTTTCTGCAAGAAACCTTGCAGCAGTGGCACCTGCAGGACCACCTCCAATAATGAGGACCTTGGAGTAGAGTTTCATCAAAAAATCAAATGCCTGGAGGGAATGGACAGTGTATCTTTGCCCGTTTTACCGAGGCAGAGCCATTAAGGAAATGCGCAGATATCTTGAAGAAGAATTTACTAACAGAACCTGATATTGTACCATCTCTATTTTCTCCCCATGGCATAGTCTTTTCGTTATTGTTTATAGCAACTATCAGGTATATATTATCAGGGACCATCCCTTTTATATCTTCCGTGCTCGGTATAGGAAGCCCCTTTGTTGGACCAAATTGTGTATGAGAATGAAAGTCGCCTATCTTCTGTAACTTATCGAATCTTGCAAGTATTGGCTCTATCTTCTTGTGGTTCCTATCATCGTATACGACCCCTTTATGTTTTCTGTTGGCTGTCTGTACACTAAATGCATGTTCAACTATGAAGCGGTCTTCAAGCCTGTACCCAAGGAGAAAACCAAGACATTCCTTCTTATATACCTCTGCTGAACTCAGGAGGAGATCAATAAATGCATTCTCCGACAGATATACACGCATGCTTTACTACCTCTGATACATCGGAAGCCGTACAGTAAGGACAGGGCATGGTGCATATCTTACAACCTGTGCTGCGGTACTTCCGAAGAGTATCCTATCTATACCTTTTCTGCCATGTGAACCAATGATTATGAGGTCTATTTTGTTATCATTAGCGAATTTTACTATCACTTCATAAGGTACGCCTGTCAGGACCTTGCGCTCTGTATTAAGGCCTCTCAGGTCTTCGACATACCTCTCAAGTTCTTTTTGGGCACTTTTTTCTAAATCATTATAGATTTCATCTATTGACGTTGGAACATACCAACTTGTATCGTATATAGCGTGAACAACATGAAGAAGGTAAAGCTTGGCTCCATAACGCTTAGCCATATCAACTGCATACTGCAGAGCATATGATGATTCCTCAGAAAAATCTGTTGGGAAAAGTATATTTTTAATTTCCATTATCCAGCCTCCCTTAGATATCTTGCTGCATTTTCTGGTGACGTGGACAGGATATAAAATCCTGAACCCCATTCAAACCCACTCATCCTCACAAGCCGGGGTATTATCTCTATGTGCCAGTGAAAGTCCTCACCGAGCGTATGCCAATGGTCTCTCCTCGGTATCATGTTTGGGGCCGTATGAAGAAAATAATTAAACGGCGGTTCGTTAAAAATTCGTCTTAACTTTTTTAACATAGACATGAGCATAAGTCCCATATCTTCAATCTCCTCAGACGTGATCTCTTGAAAAGCACAATTATGCCTCTTTGGGATTATCCATGATTCGAATGGGAACTTCGCTGCATAAGGGCAGAAGGCAACAAAACTTTTCGTCTCAAGGATTATCCTCTCACCTACCCTCAGTTCTTCCCTAATGATATCACAGAATATACATCTCTCTTTATAATTGTAATACTGTTTTGCACCATCAAGTTCATCCTTGACTTTCTTCGGGATTACGGGTGTGGCCATTAGATATGATACAGGGTGAGGAAAAATCTCTCCTACATCCTTCCCTGAGTTTTTGTATATTAAAATATATCTCAACCTTGAATCCTTTTCAAGGTCAACAAGGCGATATTTGTAAAGTGTTATAACCCTTTTCATCTGCTCAAGACCCATGTCTTCGGGCCTTATATTATGATCAGGGGATTCGATAAGGATTTCATTTGCACCAATGCTATTCATCTTGTCATAAATCCCGATTCCTCTTCTCCCTAAATCTCCTTCTATCTGAAATAAAGGCTTAAAACTCGGGATAGCCCTTGTCCACCATCCAGTTGTGTCGATAGAAGTGCCCGGCTTTCTAACAGATACTATCTCAGATGGAGTCTCACTTTCCCGGCCAGGGCATAAAATACAGCTACCTTCTACCTCCCTATTTCTTCCCGGTAAGTCATACTCTGAGGGTGCCTTAGAATCTGACAGGACTGCAACCCATCTGCCGAGCAATATATCTTTTCTCAGCTCATGCATTTGTGTTCCTATTGTATATTGCCCTTAACCCTTCGATTGTAAGGTATGGCCTAAGATCATGCTTCCTTTTAAGAAGTTTTGAAATCATACCTCCGTATCCACCTGTTAAAACAATCTTCAGTCTGAAGCCGACCTCTTTTTCCATCTCAAGCAGGAGCCTTTCTGTAGCACCCGCTATCCCATAAAATAAACCTGACTGAATGCATTCAGTTGTATTTATACCGAGAGCCGATCTGGGGGGCGTGAGCGAAACCACAGATAGTTCAGAAGTACCTTTTGCAAGTGATTCATTCATCAATCCAATCCCTGGCATTATTGCGCCACCAATGTAATTCGCATCCTTCCCCGCAACACTTATTGTTGTAGCTGTACCAAAATCCACAACTGCCACAGGACCTTTATAAAGCTCGCATGCAGCAGCGACATTTGCTATCCTATCTGAGCCTAATTCTTCTGGTTTAGTGACATTAAATTTAAGGCCTGTTTTAATCTTACAACTCACCATTAATGGCTCCACTGATACCAATCCCTTGAGAGCCTTTCTCACTATACCAGTATGACCCGGCACAACAGAAGATATTATAATTCCTTCAGGTGTTTTGTCTATATTTTTTTCTTTTTTAAACCCGTTAAGGAGTGCCAAATATTCTGAGGGGGATAGTAAAGGCTGGGTGTCAATTTTTTGAACAACAAGACCCAATTCTGTAAAAAAACCTATATTTATTGAAGAGTTACCAATATCTATGGCAATTAACATCTATCTTAATATCGTTAAATCCCCTGCGCTTATCCTCTTCAGAACCCCTGACTGAAGTCTTAAAATCAACATCCCCTCATCATCTATAGATTCAGCAAAACCCGAAAAGGTTTCTTTCCCAACGGTGACCTTGACTTCTCTGCCGAGTGTAGATGTAAGACGCTGCCATTCGGAAAGAATTGTCTTCCTGCCCATCTCTTTAAGGATCCTATACCACCTGTCAATTTCATTCAAGATTTCTACAATTATCTCTGTTCTCGAGCATGATGCACCTGTTTCAATTTTAATTGACGTTGCTGTCTCCCTTACATCATCAGGAAATGAATCTATATCTACATTTACATTTATGCCTATGCCTATGATAGCAAAGATTATCCTTCCAGGGGCAGTTTTCATTTCAGTAAGTATCCCCCCCAACTTTCTATCAGAGACCATCAGGTCATTCGGCCATTTTATTTTGACATCCAGACCTGTTGCTCTTCTAAGTCCAATTGCACATCCAACAGCAGTCATTATTGTTATAAGCGTTGCATCTTTAGGATCTATCTCGGGCTTTGTGATAATACTCATGTATACGTTTACACCGGCGGGTGATATCCACGATCTGCCAAGTCTCCCTCTGCCCTTTTCCTGACTTTCAGCAAGCACAACCACGCCTTCCGCAGATTTTTCGGCAAGTTCTGCTGCAATTGTATTTGTCGAACTGACTGTATTATAAAAGAAAATATCCCTCCCTATATCACCTGTTATTTTTGCTTTTATATCTTCTATCGAGAGGTCTGGGATTTTAAACAGTTTTTCCATTTCTTATAAATTGAGCATCTGAGAGCGCATTAAATGTTTTCGCCCTCTCCTTTATCCCTCCAGTTAAGGCAGGGGCAAATAATTAATTATCTATTCTTCTTGAGGTATTACCACCTCAATCTTCCCCTTCAGCCCGTCGGCAAACCTCTTTGCATCACCCTTTGAGCCAACAATCGAGCCGTAATGCATTGGTATCGCAATTTTTGGCTTAATGTCGAAAGCTGCCTTTATGGCCTCTTCTGCTGTCATTACGTATGTACCTGAAACTGGAAGAAATGCTATATCCACCTTGAAGTTTTTCATCTCAGGAATATAATCGATATCTCCTGCTATGTAAATCCGCTTTCCTTTTACAGTAAAGATATAACCGACCCAGCCCTTGTCTTTGGTATGAAATTGCTTGTTCGTATTATAAGAAGGCACAGCCTCAATCTCAATGCCCTCAATATTGATCTTATCGCCAGGCTTTATAATCTTTATTTTTCCTGATAGCTTTTTTGCACAGTCTGAGGTAGTAACAATTACAGTTTTTGGCCCCTGGATCATTTTAACATCTTCTGGCGAACAGTGGTCATAATGCTCATGGGTAATCAAGATAATATCTGCTGTGTCCTTCTTTTTAACCTTAAAAGGATCTGTATATATGACCTTTTCTCCAACAATCTTAAATGTATCATGCCCAAGCCAGTGTATATTCTCTATCATTGCATCACCTCCCTCTCCCGCTGCCATGGCAGAATATGGCAGAAGAGCTGTTAAAATTGAAAAGATAATAAGCAACAAGGCATTCTCCTTCCTCTCTTTTTAAAGAATTATATCATAAATAAGTCACTGTTCTCTTAATTCTTTTTGCTTCTAAAATCATTGCATTTTTACGGGAAAGTGAAGAACCCTGCGGCATAGACCGCAGGGTGTAATAGTTATGAAATAATCGAAAATGCGGCCAATATGCAGGCGATGCCCTCCGTAGGGTGAGGAGTGACCAGGTGGTGTACCAAACCACCAGTGTTGTGGGTTTCCTGGCGTAGCAGCATAGACAGCATCACCTGTGATCTGGGCGTGTTGCTCTACCACGGGGCGAGGTTGCCCAGTAAGGTTGGAAAATGATCCCAGATCTCTCCAACCTATCGCAACAACATTTCTTGCCCTAAGTTCTTGATAAGATGAATGCCCGCCATTTTCATCGATAGCTACTCTCCATACAGGCATGTGACGACTCCTATTTCTTGTATCGAAATGAGTTCTGGTCGGTAGTAGTAAATGTGAATGCTAACGTCTGAGGTCAGCGGTGGCTGTAAGCCATCCGCTGGAGTGTCTTGTTGGGTCATTCTTCATTCTTTGTCAATGCTATATGTCCCGACTTAATGAAAAGCTGAAGTGTCCTCAAAGTGTCGTCTGTGAAATATGTCTTTCCTTCTGCACATGCACCCGCAAGCTTTCTAAGAAGATCTGGAAAATGCCAGAGGATAATACCTTCTTTATCTGCGATTGCTTTTGCCTCAGCTTCCCATCCCCACGTGACGATGATCTTCTTCACGCGGGTAGGATCGAGTCCATACTCCGCTATCTTGGATTGCACCTCCTCTGGCCCGAATTTCCTTTGAATGAAAAATCCTATGGTCCTCCTCTGGGATGCGGCTTTTTCGCGTGTTTTAATATCCTTTTCGGAGAATGGTTTTGCTGTCAATTTTGAGAAACCGCCGGAGATTGATACACCTGATTCGATGTGGTAAATAACCGGTTGTCCGGATTGCGGAAATTCGACGGCTATAATATCAATCTCGTACTGGCCGCCACACTTGATATTTGAAATTGTGAACCACCACTTGACATGGCGGCAATAAGCTTCAACGATTTTTTCAGTTGTTTCCATTTTCTATTTCATTAGACCCAACGTGGGAAGAAGCTCAGGCTAAGCGGTTGCAATGGAGCGCAGCGGAATTGCAATCCGACTTCAGCCGATTGTTGTGCCGAGTATTTCAATTTTATCCTGCATATTCAGCAAGATATACTTTTTTTCTTCCCGTCAGCAATGTGTTTTCTCGTTGCAAGGCTTGGTCAATGTTGATTCAAGATACCACCCTATTTACGAATTACGCTGAAGTAACCACAGAAATAAGCATGGATTATCTTTTTGTTTTGCCTTGTCATTCTGGTGCTCCTTAAGAAGTGAATAAAGAAAACTTAGCCCAATGCCTCCCGATATTAGAGAAAGATTATTTTGTAACTGCTCAAGATTTAAAGCAACAAGGATGCCTGTAGCCATAGCCAACATCGCACCTGCCGCATGAACTGTTCGTTTATTGTTTAATCTGCATAGATCATTAGTAGCATGTCGAGCGTCACGAGCGAGCTGCACACTGCTTTTCTTAATGCCTGCCATGAATGATTCTGCTCCAAGCTGTCCTTCTATGTTTAAAAAGTGCTCCCTTAAAACAGATTTAAGTGAATTTGCAGCATCGATTTCAGAGTAGTAAAGATCGACAAATTTTGGCAGGTTAATATGCTGTGGTATCGGTAGTTCGACTTCCGCCAAAAACGTTATAAATTTCTGTTTCAAGATGTCTTTCGTCCAGAATGTTTTTGCCTTGCCTGATTTCACAATAGCATCGAAAATCAAGTCATCTTTCGGAGTGGAACATTCCTCTTCAATTGGCGTTGCCATTAAGCTTCTAACATGTCGCTGTTTCACCTTAGGGAGTATGAAAATAGAGCCGTTCTTCAAAGCCATTTCACACTCCTTTAGCCATTTCCCCCATGAATCAGGCGTTCCAAGATTTGCTGAAATTGTTATGTCGCTATATCTATCTCCAACGAAGTCCGACATAAGATTTTGGTAAATCCATTCTCCTTGAAATTCTCCTGGAGGTGCAATGAGAGATGTATCACACATAAGTAGTGATCGTTTGACAAAATCGCCTAATTCAGTCGAGTCAGTCATAATTGAGATGTCATACAAACCCCATTCACATCTTCTTTCTACATTTAAAATATGCCCCAGATAGTTTGAGGAATCATTAACCAAAGCAAGGAACTCCAGTCCCCTTGTATAATCGTCGTTCCAACCGTTGGAGTTAGCAAGTTCATAGAATCTCTGCATGAAATTGCTATAAATCTCACGAGGAGACGAGGCTTGAGTACACACGATGACATCGAACTCTGCTTCGGCTTCCAGCCAGAAATCCATATCTCGCCCCTGCGGGAAACCTGCATTTTGGGCTTTCTGGTAAGCAAGCTTTCGAATCTCTTCTGTACGATTTAGTAGCATTTTATTTCGTCATCCTTGCATTTAAGGGGAATATCTATCCATGATTTATACGCACAACAAGTTATTAAGCGAATGTTTTAAGCATATCAGAATTCAATTCCATTTGCAAATTAAAGTTGACATAGCTATGCGATATTGTTATAGTTACTTGTCGGTTAATATGTCATATGGAATGAATACACGCATATTATTCAGTAGTCGATGCTAAATATACCGCCGGATATATTGACGCGTTTTGATGCACTGCTGACAAAGCGGGCTGTCCTTTCCAACCAACACAATTTTTACAAGAAATGGCTGCGATACTATCTGGACTTTTGCGGCAAATACCTTCATCCGGACTCGTCGTCGAAGAGCCTGACGCAGTTTCTTGGCAAGCTGCGTGAAAAGAAGCAGACAGAACCGCAGGTTAGACAGGCAGCCCATGCCGTATCTCTCTACCTTGATCTTAACAGTATCATAAAAGCTGCGTCCACACCCGCCGCGGCCCAAGACCGCGGGTCCGCAGCAGAAACGGCAACGGCTGCGCCACATCAGACATCCTCGGATCCCCGGGGGCAATCACTGTCTGCGGTTCCGCCTGCTTGCGTATCATCTGTGGCTGATGCGTCTTGGGATGGCGCAATCACTGACATGGTTGCGATTATCAAGACCAAACATTACTCGCCCAAGACCCTCAAGTCCTATTGTCATTGGATGCGGAAGTTCCGTGGGTTCAGAAATGACCGGGAGCATTCGTCTCTTACCTCCGAGGACGTCAAAGCATTTCTTTCCCACTTGGCGGTCAAGTGCAATGTTTCCGCGTCCTCCCAGAATCAGGCGTTCAATGCGCTACTGTTCTTCTTCCGACATGTGCTCAGAAAAGATTTCGGTGAGATTCGGGACGTGGTGAGAGCAAAGCGAAGGCCATATATTCCGGTGGTGCTTTCGCGACATGAGGTGGATACGATCATCCGGCATCTGTATCCTCCCTACGATCTGGTCGTGAAGCTGCTGTACGGTTGCGGACTCAGATTGTTCGAGTGCCTGACGCTGCGGGTGCAACAATTTCAATTTCGACGCAGGAGTACTCACCATCCACGACGGAAAGGGCAAGAAGGACCGAACGGTTCCGCTGCCGCAGAAGATCATGCCTGATCTCCTTGATCAGCTTGAACAGGTGAAAAAGCTCCATGAGCGGGACTTGGCATCCGGATACGCAGGCGTGTTCCTCGACCACCTTTTGGAAAAGAAGTACAGAAACGCAGCGACGGCGTTGATCTGGCAATGGTTCTTCCCGGCACGGTCACTGACCACTGTAGAGGCGTCGAAAGAGCGGCGGCGCTACCATCTCCATTGAACGCCATGTTCAGAGGGCGATCTCGGCCGCTGCTCGATGGGCGAAACTCACGAAGCGGGTGTCATCCCACACATTCCGCCACAGTTTCGCAACGCACCTGCTCCAGGCCAATTATGATATCCGTACGATTCAGGAACTGCTTGGCCACAGCGATGTAAAGACGACGATGATCTATACTCATTGCGTACCGAGCAGGACCGTGAAAGAAGCCAAAAGCCCTCTCGATTTTTAATTAAGGGGGTGAATATTTCGTTTTACAGGTCATGAAAATGTCAAAAAAGCTGTAGTATATTCCCTTATTCAATTGGCAGGCTACCATGGCCGACTTCTATAAATATATCTACTCCTGATTCTGCAATAACCTTTATGGAATCTTCCCATAAAAGTGGGGTATTGAGCTGACGGACAAGGGAATTCTTAATACTATCAATGTTATTGAGAAATCTGGCATCTGCATTATTTACAGTAGGAATCACTGGGTTTTTAAATTCTATTTTATCAAGCAATTCTTCAAGCCTTCTGAAGGCATCAGACATTAAAGTGCAATGAGATGGCACACTGACTGAAAGAGGCACTGTCCTTTTTGCTCCTGCTTCTTTACAAAGATTTATCGCTTCTTCAACAGCATTTTTTCCGCCTGAGGAGAGTAACGCAGGGCCAAATCTTTATAATTGACAAAGTGACAAAGAGGAATGAAAAATGTCATAATCGCTCATGGCAAGGCCATTAAGGATACAGTATCTCGGAGCAGTGTATCATGTAACCCGACAGGATAGGAAGTTGAAGGAACTTGTAAATCGAATAGAGGAAAAAACTGTCAATTATAAAGCTTTGACCCTATGAATATGACCTTTTGTTTTGAGAATTATAGGGTCCTCTCGAAATAAACATCGGTGGTCTTTCCATTCAATATATCTTCAGGACTGGACTTGCTGTATAAAACATACGAACAACCCCTCCATTTCTAAAAATTAGCGGAATACGCTTAACTTACTATATAATAAATGTAACGAATTCAGAATCTCAATCTGAAAAAACTATTTTGGGTGTGAAGAAAAACTAACATAATTCCGCTCCATAGAAAACTATGTTTACGAAATACATAGTGATAGACAATGACAGCCAAACATCGATAGAAGTAGATAGGATGGTCATAGGGAAGCGGCTTCCTTTTGATGTCTTTGTCAAGGACGAAGGTGTTATCAAACATTTATTCCATAAAGGTATACTATTTACTAAAATTGCAAAAGATATCCTGGAGGAAAAAGGCATTACAGAGGTCTGCATTAAAGATAAAGATGTTCACCTTCTTGGCAGCTACTTTTCATCTGACGATTCAGAAAAAAGCTCTTGTTATGATGACCTCCTGGCCTTCAAAACCTACTCTTTTCACAAAGAACAGATCTACCAAATTGACAGGAATCTTTTAAGTCCGGGGACAAGGATAAATTTTAGCCTTTTTGTACTAACCAGGTTTACGTTGGATACCCTCCTTGAGGCCTCAGAAAAATCACCTGGTGAAATTTGCAAAAGAATATTAGACGCAAAGGGTGATATTGTTATAAAAAATCATGACATTCCCATTTATCATAATTATATCGATTCTCTTCTCATGTCCAATAATGTATCAAAACAGGAAAGTTTACAGATAAAGGCAATTGCTATAAGAGAGAATTCAAAAATAATAACAAGGGATCTCCTGAATAATCCGAGGAGCGGTGAGAAGATAAAAGAATCGATCAAGCTGGTTAACAGCACGATTGACTATATATTAGACAACAAGGATGCAATTTATAACTTGCTTTCACTGAGAAACTGTGACTATTACACATATACGCATTCAGTCAATGTGTCAATTCTGTCAATAGGATTAGGTGTTAAAATTGCGTTAAATAGAGATGATATAGAAAGGTTGGCAATAGGGTCGATGTTTCACGACATAGGGAAGAGCGCCATCTCACACGAAATTTTAAACAAACAGGGAAAACTTGATGACGCCGAGTATGCGACAATGGAAACGCACGTCACAGAGGGCGAAAAGATATTGCGCACGCATCGAGATATTCCCGAAGAATCGTTTATTTCGGTTTTACAGCACCATGAAACACTTTCAGGCACAGGTTATCCATGTAAACTATTAGGACCTGAGATAAAACTATTTGGCAGGATAACTGCAATTGCAGACTGCTATGACGCATTAACGACAGAGAGACCATATCGATCAGCACTTACACCATTTTATGCTTTATCTTTGATTATAAATAAGAAGCAAGGAGATTATGACCCTGAAGTTTTAAAGGAATTTGTGAGGATGCTCGGTAAGATTCAATGAATCTCTAAATTCATACCCGCAAAAATATCATGGGGAAGGTTATAGCAATAGTCAATCAGAAGGGGGGAGTTGGAAAGACCACAACTGCTATCAATCTCGCCGCATCTCTCGCCCTTGCTGAAAAGAATATTCTAGTCATTGATAATGATCCCCAGGGGAATTCTACATCTGGACTTGGCATACCAAGGGATAACCTGGATAAAAGTCTATATGATGTTTATGCAGGCAGATGTGAGATTAGTGATGCCTTAAAAGAGACCACCATGGACCATCTAAATATCTTACCCTCTACTATAGACCTCTTGGGCGTAGAGGTTGAGCTTGTTGGGAAAGAAGGGCGGGAAAGTGTGCTATCCAATGCAATAAATTCGGTCAGGGAGAGGTATCGTTATATATTTATTGACTGCCCGCCTTCCCTCGGACTGCTTACATTAAATGCACTGGTTGCTGCTGACTCTGTAATAATCCCTGTACAGTGTGAATATTATGCACTTGAGGGGCTCGGGCTTCTAACAAGGACACTGCGCCGTGTAAGAGGCTCCTTCAACCCCAACCTCGAGATTGAAGGTATTATTCTTACCATGTTCGACCCAAGAAATAATTTATCACAGGAGGTTGCTGCAGAGGTTAGAAAACATTTTGGTGACAAGGTTTATAATACTGTAATCCCGAGAAATGTTACTCTTGGAGAGGCGCCGAGTTATGGAAAGCCAGCAATTTTATATGATGTTCGCTCAAAAGGGGCACAGAGTTATTTATCTCTGGCAAAGGAGATACTGAATGAAGACGGCATTAGGCAAAGGTCTTGAAGCTTTAATCCCTGAAAAAGGAGAGGAGGTTATCTATCTCGATATCGACCGTATCTTCCCGGGGGAACAGCAGCCGAGAAAGACTTTCAGAGATGATCCACTCAAAGAACTCGCAGCATCCATAAAAGAAAAGGGTGTAATACAGCCTGTAATCGTCTCACGTGTTGGAGATGGCACTTTTAGACTTGTTACTGGTGAACGCAGGTGGAGAGCTACAGCGCTTGCGGGACTGAAAAAAATCCCTGCCCTAATAAAAAATATGGCCTCCAGGGATTCACTCGAAATAGCCCTCATAGAAAACATTCAAAGGGAAGATTTGAATCCACTCGAAACTGCTGAGGCCTTTAGCAGGCTGATTACAGATTTTAATTTGACTCAGGAAGATCTTTCCGATAAAGTCGGGAAGGACAGGGCAACAATTTCTAATTACCTCAGGCTTTTAAAACTGCCAGAAGAAATAAAACCTCTTATTTATAATGGGTCTCTGAGCACAGGACATGCAAAGGCGATACTTGCAATAGATGGAAAGGTTAATCAGATAGAGGCAGCAAGAAAGATTATAAAAAGAGGCCTTAGTGTTAGAGAGGCAGAGGTATTATCCAGAAAGATATCCAGGCCTCCGAAGGTAAAATCAAACAAAGACCCTCAGATTTCATCACTGGAAGAAAAGTTAATAAAGAGTCTTGGCACAAAGGTACGAATACTAAATAAAGGCATGAAAGGTAAAATAGAGATCGAATATTATTCCCTCGATGAACTTGACAGGCTTATAGAGGTTCTGCTGGGATAATTGTAAAAAATACCTTTCAGTGCAACGGATGACTAGTGCTGTGACACTCCTCGAAAGTAACAAAATCATTCTCAATTACTTCGATAACTTTTTTTGCAAACTTAGTTGGATGGACCCAAAAATCACCTGAAGTATCTGTCGAGCAGATCAACATCTTGATGAAGCCAACCGGCGGTGGGCATTTTTATTCCTTTCCGGTCTTTAAGTGATAATGTCACTTGATGGAGCAGTCCGTTCCTGTAAACATGCCAGAATTGCTTTGCCGTTTCTTGGTCGGCTAGGGCAGGGAAAATTGTTTGAAGTTCGGAATAAAAGGAATCATTGAGTTGGCCTTCGTGAACACCGCTTTTCTCACGCAAATAACGTTCTATTAAGGGAAATGAGATCATCAATATCACAAAACCTGCATTTTCATTGGAATAAAACCCTTCAAGAATTCCTGAATACCATGCTCTGACGGTTAAATTCAGCCGCCGCTGTTAAGCGGTCGGCTGGAATGAATGGTTAGGCCAATGCTATTCCCCTATTTTTTACCTACGACGAAATAAGGGCGAATATTTTCAAGTTTTTTTGGGCCAATTCCTTTTACTTTGAGCAAATCATCTACGGTTCTATAGGGGCGACCGGCTATAATTCTTTCAGCAAGAACAGGACCGATTCCTTTGA
>JBGOWS010000187.1:0-4618 GCA_041478735.1 Thermodesulfovibrionia bacterium
TGGGGTACCGGTCGCAACGATGGCAATAGGTAGGGCAGGTGCAAAAAATGCTGCAATCCTTTCAGCCCAGATTATCGGCAGGAAAGATTCGGAGGTTGCAAAAAGACTGAAAGACTATAAAAAGAAGATGGCTGAAGAAAATTATAAATTCTAAGCACGAAATTCTAAACAATATCAAATGACAGAAATCCAAAATTCAAAACAATTTTGAAATTAGGATTTTGAATTTGTTTAGGATTTAGATATTGGGATTTAGGATTTTATCAAAAGGATTTTTCAGATGAGAGTGCACCTCGATTGTTTCCCATGCTTCCTGAGACAATCTATTATTGCGCTAAGACTAGTGTTGTGTATCTAACTCATCTTTACAATAACGCTACTGCGGTCGTTCCCGTGAAAACGGGAATCCAGAAGCAAAAAAACTGGATTCCGGATCAAGTCCGGAATGACAAAAAGTAAAGAAAGGTGTTGCGGATACAATACACTAGGGACAAAAAATGAATCATTACAGGAGGCTATATTAAAAAGTATCTTCGAAATTATCCAGGAAACCGATACTTCAAAACCAGCTGCCTATACAACCACATTTATCCATAGAAAGATAAGGCAGCAAATAGTGTGGTGTCCCTAACAGTTCTATACATTCTTTTGTTGTGTCATGCCGCACTTGATGCGGCATCCAGTCTTTGCTTCTCTGGATTCCTGCTTCCGCAGGAATGACTTTAAGAGTATAGTTATTTACGAGACAGGACACTGGTGATAAGCAAAGGTCAGGGCAACTTCGAAACACTCACCGGTGCTGAAAAGAAAATATTCTTCCTTTTCCAATCAAAGTGTGATGTGGTTTCTAAAGAACTTGGTCTTTCGACTGGCTCAATGCTTCTAAAGAAATCCTGACTTTGCTGGCTGGATAAACTTAAATAGGAAAGCCTATCTTCTTTCCCCTCTACCTCTACCTCCACCTCCAAAACCGCCTCTTTCTCTACCGTAACTTCTCTCCCGAGTTTCCTGCGGTTTTGCCTCGTTAACAACAATGTTTCTGTCCATGAAGGCCTTGCCATTAAACATTGAAATTGCCTTCTGACCTTCTTCCTTTGAGGCCATCTCCACAAACCCGAACCCTCTCAGTCTACCTGTGGCTGCATCTTTAATAAGTTTAACAGAAACTACCTCACCTGCCTGGGAAAACAGGTCCCTCACATCATCCTCAGTTACCTTGAAAGAGATGTTGCCTACATAAAGCCTTGTACTCATCCTTCCTTTCCTCCTATTGTAATTTTTGATACAAACTTTTAAAACCCCTTACTGATTTTAAAAGATGCCAACCTAACTATGTAGTATAAAGAAAACGTTTGTCAATAAAAAAATAGGGTTTGGAGGTAAAAGAGTTAAAGGTTAAAAGGGTTGCGAATTTGACTCAATCTCCTCTATTGCCTCTTTTGCGATAGTTCTCACATTTACATCCTCATCCTTTACAATTTCCTTAAGGAAAGGGACGGCATCTATATGTCCGATCATTCCAAGGAGGTAGGCTGCATCGCCTCTGGGTACCGGATTTTGATTTTTTAAAAGTGGAAGGATAAACGGGATTGCCTTTATTACATTTTCTGGATCCTCTTTTTTTAGAGTTTCTACAAGCGCTGTAACTCCGATCCTTACCCTCATTCTTTCATCTGTGATCAAATCTGCGATATATCCATATAGATTTTTATCATGTTTAAACATATCGATAATGTTATCGAGAAAACCATTTTCCATATAATCTGCAATCATGATCTTCAGGTCTAAAATAGCTTTTGTGGGAAAAAATTTCATTTTTTTAATATTACCACGATAGTTTTTATATTGTCATCCTGAGTTTAAAAAGTCTTTAAGTAAATGCGCTGAGGTTAAGAGTTTAAAAGAAAAGTTTTAATGATTTAGATATCCGAAACCAGAATTGTTGTATAATTTCTATAAAATACTTCCGGCTAAGATAAAAGGCGAAGATGAAGATTTATAACACTCTTACTGGCAAAAAAGAGGATTTTGTGCCTCTGATCCCTGATAAGGTAAATATATACGTATGCGGCGTGACAGTTTATGATTATTGTCATGTCGGACATGCGAGAAGCGCTATTGTATTTGATGTCCTAAGGAGATATTTGAAATATAAAGGGGTCGATGTTAAATATGTAAGGAATTTCACTGATATAGATGACAAGATAATCAACAGGGCAAGGCAAGAAAACATTACATGGGATGCGGTTGCCAGAAAATATACAGATGAGTACCACAAAGATATGGACAGACTCGGAGTTGCAAGGGCTGATGTCGAACCGAAGGCAACGGAGCATATTAAGGAAATTATAAATATTGTCAAAGGACTTATTGATCGGGGCTATGCATATGAGATTGACGATAGCGTTTATTTTTCAGTAAATAAATTTCCCGGGTATGGAAAATTATCGAAGAGAAACATGGAAGAGATGATAGCTGGGGCGAGAGTTGGAGTAGATGAAAGGAAGAAAAACCCATTAGATTTTGCTTTATGGAAAAGATCAAAAGAAGATGAACCATCTTGGGAAAGCCCCTGGGGGGCTGGTAGACCGGGATGGCATATTGAATGTACTGCCATGTCTATAAAGCATCTTGGGGAGAGCTTTGATATCCATGGCGGCGGAGCTGATTTAATCTTTCCTCATCATGAAAATGAGATTGCTCAATCAGAGGCGTTTACAGGAAAACCCTTTGCAAAATACTGGGTTCATAATGGATTTATTACAATTGATAAAGAGAAGATGTCAAAGTCTCTCGGCAATTTCTTCACACTCAAAGAAGTCCTTGATAAGTTTGATCCGGAGGTAACCAGGTTTTTCTTGCTTTCTATACATTACAGGAGCCCCATAGAGTTTTCTGATGAGCAATTACGGGAGGCAGAGCGTTCTATAGATAGATATTACACGACAGTTATCAGGATTAATGATTTCCTCGGGAAAAAAGACTGGGTAAAAAAAGAATCCTCAGATGCCAGGAAAAATTTTGAAGGATTAATTCTTTCATTCAAAGAGAAATTCGAAGGTGCAATGGATGATGATTTAAATACTGCTCTTGCACTCGGGTATATCTTTGAATTAATACGCGAGACAAATAAATTTCTTGACAGTAAACCTTCAGGCTTAGATGATAGAGAGCTTTTGTTAAAGACGAAAGCTTTACTCTTTGATGCGGGAAATATCCTGAATATATTCAGGAGAGCACCTGATGAATGGTACAGGTCATTGATGAAAATACGGGATATCGGGCTTTCTGAAAAGGACATCCTTGAGAAAATAAAGGAACGTCAGGATGCAAGACAAAGGAAAGACTGGCATACGGCAGATGTAATCAGGAAAGAACTTGAAGAAAAAGGGGTTATTCTTGAAGATAAAAAAGACAGGACAGACTGGAAGGTCAAAGTCGCGTAGTGAACCCCGCTCCTGCCACGCAGGCACGCAGAGGCGGGGTGAATGGATTTATGGCCTTAACCCGGTGCTTGAGGCTATAAGGACAGGAAGGAATATAAGGACTCTTCTTATATCTTCCAGCAGACACGGTAAGGTACTCGAGATAAAAAAAGAGGCAGAAGATAGAAAGATACCTTTTAAAATATCAGACCCAATCTTTTTTGATAGTACTTTTCCTAAGGGACATCAGGGAGTTGCAGCAGAGGTTTCTTCAAAGGGCTATGTTGCTCTCGATGAATTACTTGACATCCCTTTAAAGAAAAATGAGACCCCGCTATTTATAATCCTTGACTGTATTGAAGATCCGAGAAATTTTGGAGCCATATTGAGAGCAGCAGATGCTGCTGGCATTCACGGTATCGTTATTCAATCACGCAGATCTGTTACTCTTGGTGCCGAGGTATCAAAGGCTTCTGCTGGTGCTGTTGAGTATGTGCCTGTCTCTATAGTTGTAAATATAAAACACGCGATCTATGAGATGAAGAAGAGAGGAATAACAGTAGTTGGTGCTGAGGCAGGTGCGGGAAAGGTAGTGTGGGATCTAAATCTTAAAGTGCCTTTAGCCCTTGTGATAGGTTCTGAGGGTAAGGGATTAAGGGAAACAGTAAAAAAAAGCTGTGATATTTTAGTCAACCTTCCAATGCAAGGCAAAATAAACTCTCTTAATGTTTCTGTTGCTACCGGCATATTTGCTTTTGAGATATTGCGACAAAGAATGCATAATAGTTAGTATAAGTAAGAAAAATTGAAATAACTTAAGTTATTCTTCTATTTTTAGAATTGACCATTCCATTATAAAAGTTGTTAAAATTATAATTTCGATATAAAGGGACTAGTGTTGTCTTTTTCAGCTTACTGGAAGTAGGAATGTGATGAAGCCACCGTAGCTCAGCAGGCAGAGCAGCTGATTTGTAATCAGCGGGTCGGGGGTTCGATTCCCTTCGGTGGCTCCAGGGAGAGGTTCCCGAGTGGCCAAAGGGAGCAGACTGTAAATCTGCCGGCACAGCCTTCGGAGGTTCGAATCCTCCCCTCTCCACCATACAAACTTTGCAATGCAAAGAAAGTATGATTAAGAGTTTAAAGTTTAAAGTAGAGGTTGGAGTATTTGAATAAGAAATTAGATGTTTTATTAA
>JBGOWS010000278.1:0-3150 GCA_041478735.1 Thermodesulfovibrionia bacterium
AAAAGAATGGATTCCCGCTTTCGCGAGAATGACGACTTTTTATGGAAATGACAGTTTATGGACAGACTCTACTTATGGTTTTATTAGTAACAGAAATAGGAGAGTTATCCACTGATGTTATTCGAGACGCCTGAAGATACTTATAATGCATATAATCGGTTTCTAAAAAAAGGAGAATATAAGAAGGCCTACCGATGCCTTGAGAAGATGCTTCATGAATTTCCCGATGATATCCAATTACTGGAAGATATTGTCGATCTTTGCATATTTTTGTGGAAAAAACCTGAAATAGGTAGACCATGGCTGATAAAGTTGGCAAACATTCGTTCGTGGTGGCTTGATTATATGTTGCTTAGCCGTATTGAGGCCGAACTTGGAAACATTAACAAAGCAAAGGAATATTTAAAAAATTCAAAAGAACTTCAAAAAATGCAGCCTCGGATTAAAACCGATACAAAGCCAAAAGAAATATTTGCTGAGATTGAGGGCTTTATAAAGTTTAAGGAATGGAACATGTCAAAGGGGGGCGTGGGTGGATTATCTCCTTTTCCAAAAAAAACAGCAGATTTAAAAGTCATGGAAAAAGAAAAACAGGGAACCCGGGATTTAAAAAATAAAATCAAGGAGTCAAACAACAAAGAAGAAATTAAAACCGCTCAATCGTTCCTAGTACAAAAACCTGTTCTTCATATCCCTTCATACAACATCCCTGTAAAAATAGAGCCTTTAAATGAGGAGATATCCTCATATTTTTTAAATGGAAGTATATCCAATTTAAGAGAAGTTCAGATGTTCATTGATTATACATCTCTTACGATTCAGAGCGGATATGATGAGCTTTTGTGTTTGAATGCGATAACCGATGTCGATAAATATTGGTATCAGATAGAGACGGTAAAAAAGGTGCTCAAACGGTTCCGGGGGAGGGTGCTTTTATGTGACGAGGTCGGCCTTGGAAAGACTATTGAGGCAGGCATGCTCATAAAGGAATATCTCATGCGTGGCATGGTCAAGAATGTCCTTATACTCACTCCTGCTCCACTTGTATCGCAATGGAGAGAAGAAATGCAGGCGAAATTTGGCATAGAATTCCTTACTACTGATGACACTGAATTTATTCATAATCCAATCAACTTCTGGAAGCAGAGATTTATTATTGCATCCATTAATACAGCAAAGAGCAGCAAGAATATGCCACTGGTGACTGAACAATTTTATGACCTCTTGGTTATTGACGAGGCACATCACCTGAGAAACAGGACAACCCTTGCATGGAAATTTGTTAATCAGATGAAGAAGAAGTTTATCTTCCTCCTGACAGCTACACCTGTTCAGAATAACCTGATTGAGCTTTTTAATCTCATAACACTTTTAAAACCAGGCCAGTTCAAGACAGAAAAACAGTTTAAAGAGGAATATTTGCAGAAAGGCAATCTTAAGGTAACAGCAGATAAAGAAAGGCTAAAAGAACTTTTAACGGATGTGATGATCAGGAATACGAGAAGTGCTATTGACCTCAAGCTCCCTAAAAGGTTTGCGGCCACTTTGAGGCTTGCTCCAACAGAGACAGAAAGGGAAATTTATGCAGGAATCAATGATTATCTTAAAAAGCAGAATCTCAAGAAACCGACTATTAATCTTCTCTTAAGGGAGGCGGGGAGCAGTCCCTTTGCATTGAGGAGTAGTCTTATTAATATGAGTAACAACGGGGATTTTAAACCTATTCTTGATGCCATTGACAGACTTGAAGATTTCTGTAAAGGCAAGGCCCTTCTTGAGATACTCAAGAAAAATCCGGATGAGAAGAAGATTGTATTCACTCAGTATTTTAAAAGCATGGACTACATTACAGATCTTCTCTGGAGGTATAAAATACCTCATGTTACATTCAGGGGTAATATGACACTCAGAGAAAAGGATGCATCGATTACACAATTCAAGAATGAAATACCTGTCCTCGTCTCGACAGAATCAGGCGGTGAAGGCAGGAATTTGCAGTTCTGCAATACCATAATAAACTTTGACCTGCCATGGAACCCTATGAAGATAGAACAGAGGATCGGGCGATTGCACAGGATAGGACAGACAAGAGATGTGTTCATATTCAACCTTTCTGTCAAAGAGACTATCGAGGATTATATTATTGACATCCTGGATAATAAGATAAACATGTTTGAAATGGTCATAGGGGAGATCGAACCGATACTTGGACATTTAGGTGAAGACAAAGATTTCGAAGACATAATCATGGATATCTGGCTTAAGAGCAGCAACAAAGAAAGTCTGCATGAGGGGTTCAAACAGCTCGGCAATGAGCTCCTAGATGCCAAAAACAAATACCTAAAGACAAAGTCCCTCGATGACGAGATATTCGGTGAGGATTACGAGATATAGATAGGAAGTAGGAAATGGAAAGTAAAGATGAATAAAAAGTTACCTGATGTTATTTCTGATATATTGACTTATCATGGTACTATTGTGGAGAAGACAAACGATGGCAGTCTGGATGTTATCACCACGCCGGAAATCTCCGATATTCTCAAAATGCCAGAGTACGCAAGACTTATTTTCTCGTACGGTGAGATATCTAATGAATCAATATATGCATCGTACGACTCGGAGTTTTTCAATTCACTCTCACGCCTTTTTGCTGATGGAGTAAGATTCACTGTTGCACGTTTTGAACCTCATATCCCTCACAGAGAAAAGAGGTCGAGGCTTATTCCGGATAGCATAGCCTTTAGAAATGCAACTTTCCGCCTGGAACATATTGAAAATCGAGACATCTCTTATTTATTAGTCTATTTTAGATATACTGCATTATCTGATGAAAAACATGAAGGCATTATGCCTGTGTTAGTTAATGAAATGAATCTATCATCAATGCCCTTTAAATCTGACATTATAGAGCTAAAAGAGCTTGATGAGCCAAAGAATATTGAAAGATTCGAAGCAAAAATGGTGTTTCACTCTGCATATAGTGCAGCTACTCAATTAGTAAAGGAAAATTTAATGAATTTTATAAAAAGCCTTGAGCGAAGGCTTAACCGTGATATTAAAAGGGTGTATGAGTATTATGAAACACTGAAACAGGAAACAAAAGAGGCTATAAAAAGGAAAGCCATTACTCATGAGTCAAGTGATTTTAGT
>JBGOWS010000035.1:0-13454 GCA_041478735.1 Thermodesulfovibrionia bacterium
ATGAATAGATTTTGTTTTAGTAATCCCCCTTCATCCCCCTTTATAAAAGGGGGATTCATTTTATAGTAATAGTTCAGCGCCCCCTCCCCCTAACCCCCTCCCGCCAGTGGAGGGGGAATATTTATCAGCGAATCTAATAAGTTCCCTCCCCCTTGACGGGGGAGGGTTAGGGTGGGGGTGAACTATTACATTTTATATTTATATATTGAAGACTGCCCTATTTTTAGATCAATAGTTTTATAATAAATCTATGGGAAAGACAGTTCAGTGCGAGCTCTGTCCCAATGAGTGTGTGCTTGAGAAAAATCAGGTCAGCAGGTGCAGGGCCAGGATGAACAAGGACGGTGTGCTTTATAGCCTTGTGTATGGTAAACCCTGTGCAGTTCACGTTGATCCGATAGAGAAGAAGCCATTCTTTCACTTTCTACCAGGAACGACTGCTTTTTCTATAGCCACTGCTGGATGTGTCCTCAGCTGCAAGTTCTGTCAGAACTGGCAGATATCTCAGGCAAGACCAGAAGATACTGATACATATGACTTGCCGCCGGATAAGGTTGTAAGCCAGGCGATGTTTAACGGGTGCAGGTCGATTACTTACACTTACACAGAACCCACTGTTTTTTACGAATATATGTATGATACAGCAATAATCGCAAAGAAGAGCGGGGTAAAAAACACAATGCATTCATGCGGATATATAAAAGAGAAACCGCTCAGGAAACTAACAAAGTACATGGATGCTGCTGATATTGATCTGAAGGCATTCACAGAAGACTTTTACGGAAGGATATGCAGCGGAAGCCTCAAGCCTGTGCTCAAATCGCTTGTAGTGCTAAAGGAAGAAGGTGTTTGGCTTGAGATAACAAATCTTGTTATCCCGACGCTTAATGACGATATGAAGAACATCAGGGAGATGTGCAGGTGGATAATAAAGAACCTCGGGCCTGATACGCCTATACATTTCTCAAGGTTCTTCCCCTATTATAAATTAAAAGACCTGCCGCCTACACCTGTGGAGACACTTACAGAGGCGAGAAAGACCGCAATGGATGTGGGCCTGAAATTTGCTTATATCGGTAATATAAGACATGAGGGTGAGAACACCTTCTGCCCTAAATGTAAGAAGATGCTAATAGAGAGGATAGGCTATTTTGTAAAGCAGAATAATATATCGAATGGTAAGTGCAGATTCTGCAGCACTTCCATTCCCGGAGTATGGAGTTAACAAAATTTTATATTCCACAATATTTACCCTCCCCCTTGACGGGGGAGGGAGAGGGTGGGGGTGAACATAAAGATGCACTAAACTTCCCCCTCCCCTTAATCCCCTCCCGCCAGGGGAGGGGAGAGACAAAACTGGGTGTGGAGAAAGTGCAAAATTTGAAATGATTTATTATCAATTAATATGATGACGAGAAGGGATTTCCTGAGACTATTTTTATTCGGAGGTATTTTCAGCCTGTTTGGCAAGAAGGTGAGGGCTGAGAAGAGACCTGAGAAGAAACTGAAGGAGGCCATGTTCTGGCGGAAACTCGGTAATGAGTAAGATAGCTTCTGTTTTTCTGATATCAACACTTATATTTCTATTTGCCTGCAAAGCAGGGGGAAAAGAGCCTTCTGTAGCAGGGACATTCTATCCTTCTGATAAAAATACACTCAAGGAGGCTGTCGAGGGCTTTCTCTTTAAGGCAGAAGCTAAGCCACATAGCGGAAGGTTAATAGCTATCATCTCACCCCATGCAGGGTATATATTTTCAGGTCAGGTTGCAGCTTATGGATATAAGAACCTTAAAGGCAGCAGTATAAAAAGAGTTATATTGATAGGGCCAAGCCATCAGGTGGGCTTCAAGGGCGCATTTGTCTATACGAAGGGAGGGTTCAGGACACCTCTCGGCCTTGTAAGAATCAATGAAAAACTTGCAGAAGACCTCTTGAACGAAACCGCAGCTGTAAGGTTTTACCCTGAGGCATATGAAAAAGAACACTCAATCGAGGTTCAACTCCCGTTTCTCCAGACTGTGTTAAAGGACTTTACAATAGTCCCCATACTTATCAGTTCTCCTACAAGACAGACGATCGAGCATCTTGTGTCGAGGTTAACCGAGATAATAGATGAAAAAACCCTGCTTATAGCAAGTACAGACCTTTCACACTATCACGACTATCTTAAGGCAAAGGAGATGGATAGTAAGATCATCGCAGCCATTGAAAGACTGTCAATCGTAGATACGGAAAGGCTTCTGAGGAATGGCGAGGCCGAACTATGCGGCGCCTTCCCGGTCTTAATTACGATGGAGGTGTCACGGAGGGTCGGAGCAAATATGGGGGTGCTTTTTAAATATGCAAATTCAGGTGATGTAACAGATGAAAAAGACAGGGTGGTCGGATATGCCTCTATCGGGTTTTACAATAACCCCATCACAGAAGGAGAAAAAAAAGAACTGCTTAAACTCGCAAGAGATACCATTGCCGGCTATGTTACAAAAGGGAAAGTCCCTGAGATAGAAATAAATACCCCGAAGCTAAAAGCAGATGGTGCTGTCTTTGTGACTATAAAAATGAACGGCCTTCTGAGGGGTTGTATCGGCCACATCCAGCCTGTTATGCCTCTTTACCAATCGGTCATAAGAAATGCTGTAGCAGCCTGTGCAAGCGATCCAAGATTTCCTCCGATGAAAGAGGAGGAATTAAAGCATATGGATGTTGAGATCTCTATTCTGTCTCCTCTCAGGCCATTAAAGGATGTAAAAAATATTCAGATAGGGAAACACGGCCTTTTTATAGTAAAGGGTATGCAGAGTGGCCTCCTTCTCCCGCAGGTCGCAACAGAGCTTGGATGGAACAGGGACACCTTCCTCGAACAGGTATGTGCAAAGGCAGGATTACCAAAAGATGCGTGGAAGGATGCGGAGTTATATGTCTTTACGGCTGAGATTATAAAATAGAGCAGTTGTTGATCCGCCTCAGTCGGACTTATGTCGCTCAAGCCAGCCAGCCTACTTTTGTCTAAAATATGAAATATGAATAAATATCTGAAGTAAAATTTTTCAACAAATGGCTAACACCTATTTCACAGGGAAAATCCTTTTAAATCAATCAATTACAGCAATTTCACTTTTTTTCTTGACATCCACAATATATTGTGGTTTAATTCATTCCAGTTTATTCTTTAATACAACTTATTGTTAAAATAAAGGGTAAAAGGGGGCTCCTTTTTTATGGAACTTTGCAAGGGGTTTGAAGATTGGTTTGAATGCCTGAAATGTCCTTATTTATGTACAAAGACGTGCCCTATAGAGGGTGAAAATGTGATTGAACAAATGAAAGGGCAAATACGCATTTTGACTTCTGAGGATAAAAGGGCTGTTAGAGGATAGAACGATAAAGAAGATAAAGGGTTTAGTTATAGGAATAGCTGGACAAGTGTAATTTTTAAAAAGGGGAGGGATTTATGAAGATATTAAGCAGTTTGAACCTTTCGCCAAATGCGTTAAAGGTTCTTAAAAAGAGATATCTAAAAAAGAACGAGGAAGGCAAGGTGGTTGAGACCCCTGAGGATCTCTTCAGGAGAGTGGCTATGAGTATAGCCTCTGCTGATTTAAATTACGGAAAATCCCCTGAAGAAGTGAAGGCAGTGGAGGCAGGGTTTTATCAGATGCTTACCTCTCTGGAGTTTCTTCCGAACAGTCCCACCCTTATGAATGCAGGCAGGAGGCTTGGCCAGTTAAGTGCATGTTTTGTCCTTCCTGTAGATGACTCAATGGAGTCCATATTCGATGCAGTAAAAAATACCGCTATCATACATAAATCAGGAGGCGGAACAGGTTTCAGTTTTTCGAGGTTAAGGCCTAATGGTGACATTGTCGGCTCCACAAAGGGCATATCCTCGGGGCCTGTATCTTTCATGACTGTCTTTGATACAGCTACAGAGGCTGTTAAGCAGGGCGGGACAAGAAGGGGTGCTAACATGGGCATCCTGAGGGTTGACCATCCTGATATACTCGGCTTTATTAACTGCAAAGATGACAATACAAAATTTAACAACTTTAATATCTCTGTAGCGCTAACTGATGAGTTCATGCTGGCAGTAGAAGAAGACAAGCCGTATGACCTTATTAATCCCAGGACAAAGAAGGTAGCGAACACCTTCAAGGCGAAAGAAGTATTTAATCTAATAGTAGGTCATGCATGGAAGAACGGGGAGCCTGGCATTGTTTTCATAGACAGGGTGAACGGGTCAAACCCTACCCCTCATAAAGGACAGATAGAGTCAACCAATCCCTGCGGTGAGCAACCCCTCCTGCCTTATGAGTCCTGCAACCTGGGCTCGATTAATCTTGCAAAGATGGTGGAAACAGAACGCAGGGATGTTGATTGGGATAAACTCAGAGACACGACATGGAAAGCTGTGCATTTCCTTGACAACGTCATAGATGTCAATAAATATCCCCTCCCGGTAATAGAAGAGATGACAAAGGCCAATAGGAAGATAGGTCTCGGCGTAATGGGATGGGCAGACATGCTCATGCAGCTCGGAATACCTTATAATTCGGACAGGGCTATAAAGCTTGCAGAAGAAGTAATGGCGTTAATGCAGAGAGAGGGCAAAAACGCATCAGCATTAATTGCAAAAGAACGCGGGGTCTTTCCGAACTATAAAGGGAGTATTTATGACGGAAAGATAAGGCTTAGGAACGCTACTATTACAACTATCGCACCAACAGGCACACTGTCAATAATTGCAGGATGTTCATCAGGCATAGAGCCGCTCTTTGCAGTCTCCTATGTAAGGACAGTGATGGAGGGGACAAAACTCATAGAAGTAAACCCTTATTTTGAAAAGGTTGCAAAAGAACGCGGGTTCTGGTCAAGGGAAATCATGGAGAAGATCGCAGACAGCGGGTCGATACAGGAATTTGATGAGATACCAGACGATGTAAAGGCTGTATTTAGTACTGCCCATGACATTTCACCAATGGAACATATCACGATGCAGGCAGCATTCCAGAAATTCGTTGATAATGCTGTCTCGAAAACTGTGAATTTCCCTCACGATGCTACAGTAAAAGATGTAGAGGATGTTTACCTGCTTGCATACAAACTCGGGTGTAAGGGTGTTACTGTTTACAGGGACGGCTCAAGGGAGGAGCAGGTTCTTACAAGAGGCAATAAAGCCGAGGACCAACATGCTGTAGAATCAAGGCAGAAGATTGTGCCGAAGAAAAGGCCAGAGGTTATAAGGGGTTCGACCAGACTCATGAAAACAGGCTGCGGCAACCTTTATGTCACCATTAATGAGGACGGAGACGGACATCTTTTCGAACTGTTCACTTCAATGGGCAAGGCAGGTGGATGTGCTGCAAGCCAGTCCGAGGCGATCGGAAGACTCGTCTCACTCGCATTCAGATCAAATATCGAGCCTGAGGAGATAGTAAGGCAGATGAAGGGGATTTCGTGCCACTCACCCATATGGCATGACGGAGGAAGAATCCTTTCCTGCTCTGATGCTATAGCAAATGCACTCGAGAAGTACCATGTAAAGGGTGAAAAGGGCAATGGAGACAAACACAAGGTACACATGATCATGGGCGCCTGCCCAGAATGCGGCGGCGCTATAGAACACGAAAGCGGCTGCGCTGTTTGCCATAATTGCGGGTTTACAAAATGCGGGTAGAGGAAGTAAAGACCACTGAGAAAAATAAGAGGAGAGAAGATAAGGGTTATTTCAGCAAGAGATATGAGTAAAAAAGAGAGGAGGCTTTTCCATGAAGCAGTTAAAAAAGCTGCCGAAATTTAAGAATGAAAAAGAGGAAGTAGATTTCTGGGCAACCCATGACTCTACTGAATATATAAATTATTCAAAGGCAAAAAAGACAATATTTCCAAACCTGAAACCTACCATCAGAACAATCTCTATAAGGCTTCCTGAATCTATGATTTATCACCTAAAGGTTTTGGCTAACAAACGCGATATACCTTATCAATCCCTGATGAAGATGTTTTTAATTGAGAGAATAGAGAAAGAATTTAAAAGAGCAGGATAAAGAGATTGAAAAATTGCTGCTGTGCAGTCTGTCATAACTGCGGGGTTACGAAATGCGGGTAGAGAATATAAAGCTCAAGTATAATTCAACTCAAGGGAATATATAGGATGAATCAAATATGTACCCAAATTAGAGGATATTAAAATAAGAAAGGCATTAATTTTATCAGTTATTATCCTTATTGTTATTGTTGCTGGGGGTACATTTTCTCTATCAATGCCAATCCCCCCCGAAGTAAAAACGGTCGTTGCGTTCGTATTTGTTCCAGGCAATGAAGGGAAACCAATTGCTAATGGTACATGCTTCTTTGTCGGTGTAAAAAATCTTGAAAAACCAGACAACTACGCTATTACCTTATTACCGCCAAACACGTATTGCAGAAAGAAGATAAAAAGTCATTTTATCCTTATATTTTTGTTCGATTTAATAAGAAAAATGGGGGAGCAGAAATGCTTCGCCTCGATCTTGTCGTTGAAGGTTATAGGAAGAACGTCTTTGTACATGAAGACCCAAGCGTAGATCTTGCTGTAGTTCCCGCATTGCCGGACCAACAAAAATATGAGTTTAAATTTTTGCCAGACGATTTTTTAACTAGCAAAAATGATTTCAAAAAACTCAACATCAGGGAAGGTTCTGAAGTATTCTTTACAGGCTTATTTGCTCCACAATTCGCACAAGACGTTGCCGAGCAGCGTAATTATCCAATAGTCAGATTCGGGAAGGTTGCTTTAGTTACAGATGAGAAGATTAATTGGGGTAGTTTAAATGCCGAGCTTTATTTAATAGAGAGTGCTTCTTATGGAGGTAATAGTGGCTCGCCGGTCTTTTTTTATTTAGGAGCAGAAAGAGAGCCGGGTAGTATTGTAGTCGGTGCACCGATATTAAAACTCGCTGGTATAATGAGTGGAACTTTTTTGGAAAACAAGCCAATTAAAATTATCGAAACTGCCACGATTCCTGTAGCAAGTTCCAATATTGGGATTGCATTTGTAGTTCCCGCTTACAAGCTTCATGAAATTCTTTTCAGTGAGGAACTGAAAAAACAAAGGAAATTCTGATGAAAATAGGAAGGCCTAAGGAAAAAAGAAGGTAGGTTACGGAAATATGGGATGGTCCTTGTTAAACTTGTAATACGACATTCACTCCCAGTGTTCGGTGCTTGTCTTGGGGACATCCCTATACGCGATGGAGGCAGCTATGAAAACGATGCTTTTAGTGTGTAAGCAGTGCGGGCATGAGAATAAGGTAAAAATATATAGTCGTGAAGAAGCTGAACGAAACAACATTCAGCTTGTACCTCCGAGGTGTGACAAGTGCGGAAGCGCAAATGTGAAATTGTACGATTGATGGAGTAAAGAATGCGCCCGAGGGTTTTTGTAAGCTCCGTTATAAATGGGTTTCAGGAATATCGAAAAGCCGATAGAAATGGTATTCTCGCCGCCGGAGGGGAGCCGGTGCTCATTGAAGATTATCCCAGCCTTGCAGTATCACCTCGGAGCGTATGCCTCGATGGCGTAAGGAGTAGCGACATTCATATCGTCGTTGTGGGAAGTCGGGGAGGTTGGACTGCGCCATCCGGCAAGCTAGTTGTGGAAGAAGAGTATGAGGAAGCACGTCGGTGCAGACTACGTGTTTTGGCCTTTGTTCAAAAAGTAGAGTGCGATGAGGAAGCGCAGCGCTTCGTTGAGAAGTTATCCGATTATGTTGATGGAGTGTTTCGCCCAACCTTCACTACCCCGACTGAATTGCAAGCCGCGGTGGAAAAGGCTTTGATGCCAATAATTCAGTTTCACGAAAAACCGAAGGTTGAACTATCTATGATCGAGAAAAAGCTAAAGAATCCTTACAGGATCTACAATGAGACTAGTTTACGTTTCACATTGGCGCCCGAGCGTGTTGATGAGCTCATCGATCCGGTCTCTCTCGAGTCGCCGGAGCTGAAGCGACAACTTCTCGAAATAGGTCACTTGCTCCAAGTCGAGCTATTTTCGTATGAGCGGCCCAAAACGACTCAAGCGGGAATCGATGAGATTGTCATCTTGCAGTCTGACGAGGGACGACATCGGGACTGCGTTGACGAGGTACGGCTGGAACTGACAACTGGAGGCCTCATAGTCATTGATGCAAACGTCACTGGTCGCACAGCAATAGGACAACGTCATGAGCTGCTGAGTTCAATGACCATTAGCGAGGATGACATCGGCTTCTATGCTAAAGAAATGCTTTGCCTTTGTGATGGCTTTTTTTGAAGCAAGAGACCCATTTAAACGGTATGATCGAATGCTGTACAATGCTTCCTTAAGTGGGCTTGGATACAGAACTCTTATATCTGAACCTCGCCAAAGCGGGAGCTACCCTATGGGTAGCCATAGGGATGAGATTGTAACAGCGTACGACCGGCCTCGATTGATCACAAGGGCAGACCTTGCAATGTCCGAGGTTGAAGTCTCGGCTGCCCTCACTCTTTTTCGTCGGCGCCTGAAGACGTGATGAGGAAAAAGTTAAATGGGAAGTTCTAAAGAGGAGTCAAGAGAGGAGTCAAGAGGGTCTTGATTATTGACTTTTCTAATGGTAGACAGGGGTGGTGCCAGCAAAGTCAATTATAAGGTATCAAAGAATTCATTATTACGATTAAAACAAGAGAGGTTAAATTATATGCATTGCACTGGATGTTTTAAAGAGATTGAGGTAAGCAATAAGGCCTATGCTACCGCAATCGGCAGTATAGAGCAAAACCTTTTTAGTGAAGAAGGAGAATACGGCTTTTATGCTTCTGAGGTCGAACCATGGATAACTGTTTTATGCGTGGATTGCGGGCGGACGGTGCATGATTTTATCTTAAAAAAGTTGCAGGCTAACCATCTGTGATGGTTATTTAACCCCACCATAATCCTCGGCGACAGCCGCAGGATAGAGGAATTTAAGGACGAGAGCGTATATCTAATTAATGCTATAAACTGCTAAAATATTTTTAAAAGATGAAAAGCAAAATAAGAAATAAACCCCTAAAGAAGAAGTTTAAATACCCTGAAGTGGTTAAGGAGTATTTGACAATTAGAGAAACGCAGGCCGTATATTCTCAAAAATTGGATATACCATTTCATAGAACATGCGATTGCAAACCTACACACATAAACTGTCAGACACCAAAAGAATGGATTAAATCTCAATTAGGCGTATGGCAATTTAATTATGACAAAAAAGATATAAGAGATAAAACTTTGCATCCTGCTACTTTCCCACTTTCACTTGCAAAAAAAGTTATTGAGCTTTTTAGTCATAAAGGCGAGATTGTTTTAGACCCTTTTGTGGGTTCTGGGACTACCTTAGTTGCTGCTAAAGATTGCGGGAGAAATGCAGTTGGCTTTGATTTAAAGAGAGAGTATATCAACTTGTGCGGACAGCGCCTTAGCCAAGACACGCTTTTCGGAGATACCAGACAAATAGCAATTGCTGATGATGCACTTAATATTCCTGCTTATTTAGAAGAAGGAACAGTTAAATTAATTTTTACATCGCCTCCTTATGCAAATTTGTTAAACAGAGCAAGAAAGAACAAAAGTCGTCGCGGGGATGAGAGGAAAAACGAACAATTCTTAAAGGTAGAGCAGTATAGTCAAGATCCAAAAGACCTTGGAACTATGAGTTTAGCTGAATATTCAAAAACAATGGGAGACATATACGAGGGACTATTGCCCTTGCTCAAGCCAAAGGGTCACTGCGTAATAAATGTCCCTGATATGTGGTGGGAAAACGAGAGGATTACAATCCATATTGCTTTAGTTGAAGAACTAAGGAAGCGGGGTTATGAGTTGCGGAACATCATAATATGGGATAGAACCAATATAGTTAATCGCATAGGCATTTTTGGTTGGCCCTCAAACTATATAACTATGGGTACAACATTTGAGTATCTTTTAGATTTTTGGAGACCTCCTGCTAAATGAAGCTTTATACAAAAGAAGAACTTATAAAGACCATCCAAGAAATAATTAAAGTCGGCTGGTATAAAAGCGTAAAAAAAACTATCGACAAGAGAAACGATGGCGCTGTTGGTAATACGCTGGAATCATTACTTGGTATCAAAGAAAATAATTTGCCTTTACCAAATGCGCGAGAGTGGTAACTAAAAGGACAAAGAAAACATTCCACATCTTTGGTGACTTTAAAACATATAGAACCGTCACCCACTGGCGCAAAGATTGTTTCCAGTGTTCTTCTCCCTTTATATGGTTGGAAACACAAAGAAGCAGGTAAAAAATATCCAAAAACGGAAATGAGCTTTCGGTCTACAACGAGCACGACTGCATATACAAATAGAGGCTTTAAAGTCGTCGTCGATAGTAATAAAAGGAAGTTTATCTTTGTTTTTGATGCGTCCAGTGCTGACACATCAAATCCTGAGATATCGACTTGGTTTAACATAGTGGAAGAGCGCGTCGGTTTAGGGCCTATCAATCCTGAACCTTTCTGGGCATTTGACGACCTCAAGTATAAGATTGGCTCTAAAATAATGAACTGCTTTTATGTAATTGCCGATACTAAGATTGAAGATAAGCACGAGTATTTTAAATATGAAAACCTACTCATCTTGTCTGGGTTCTCGTTTGAAAAGTTTCTGAATTGTGCTGAAAATGGATACTTGTATGTAGATTTTGATGCACGAACCGGACATAATCACGGGACAAAATTCAGGCTGAGGCAAGATAAACTTCCATCATTATACGAGCAAGTAAACGTTATTGAATAGAAGTTTTTTCTCTGAAAGAAACTGCAAACTAAAAATAGGGGCGATTTACTAGGAGAAGAGATATGGATACTTCGAAAATTATTTACTCAATTAATATTGAAGACGTCCAGAATGTTGCCGAAGAAGAGCTTGGAAGAAAGCTTGCTAAAAAGGAATTGAAAATCATTGAAGATAAAATTGGTGATTATATAGATTGGTATGGGGCTATTGATATAGCCATACAAAATAAGATTTTACATAAATGATCATGGCTGTGAGCCTGAAACTGTAAATAAGACCGGCTATTATGATGTTTCTATATGGTGCTGAGAGAATTAACAAGGAATTAACAAGGGGAATTAACAAGGGACACATCCCAAATTAACAAGGGACACATCCCATATTTTGCAAGATTTATTTTTACATTCAATCGAGATGCCTGAAACTATAAATAAAGCTTTTTTTAAGCAATGACTGTTCAGGCCATGAGCGGTCATCTTAACAACTCAACTGTATGTCCAAATCTTTTGAATCTCCCAGCCCTTACCAAAATACTTAACAACCTTAAAAGTGCAATAAAGGGCATTTTAAAAATAAACTTTGTCATAATGAATAAAAGACCTCTGGAGGTAAGCTATGAAGACCTATAGGTTCTCGGTGGTAATTGAAAAAGATGAAGAGGGTTATTTTGCATTTTGTCCTGAACTTCAGGGTTGTTACACACAGGGCGATACCTGTGAGGAGGCTTTAGAAAACATAAAAGACGCTATCGGTATATTTTGATAAATCTAAAAAGATTCCAGTATCCCATCAATTCCCCTCTTTAACATTTGTCGCCCTTTTCCAGTCCAATAAGTAATGTCTTGTTCAATCCACATCCATTTTAGTAATTTTAATGCTCTCTCAGCTTTACGTTCTGGAGTTGATAAAAGTCTCGAATACCTTAAAAGAACTTCGTTGATATCATCACAATTGTATGCACATTCAACGGCTGCAACAAAATCATCTTTAAGTGTAATATCCTCTTGTAACACTGCGCTAATTAGTTCTTTAACATTATCATGTTTAGGCGCCTTATCATTTCCATTTTTCCATTTTAAAAAATTCTCTGAAAGTATTTTAAAATCACATCCTTTGTTAAGGCTTGCAGGTCGTAATAAATAAATCTTACTACCATCTGTGCACTGTTCTACATTATAGCGATATTGTCCTGAGGCTGGTAATTCCAGTTCCCAAACCTGCAGAAGTCTGGAATTCAGAGCGATAGACTATTTTCTATATTTGCAAGCTCACTTGTTTTAGCATGCCACTCAGAGACTTCGTCGTAGCTTATAAATTTAACTCTTTTTTGGATTGGTCTAAAAGCTTCCAAAGCCAATTTTGAACCAAATTCCTTTTTTCTGATATCCGCCGATACTATATGGAAGTTTGTATAGAAATCTTGCAGTTCGACAAATTTCAGAAGAGAATTCTGAATATCTCCCGAATGTTCAACTTCAAATAGGAGAGCTGGCATTTTCCTTACATTAAACCACATGACATCAATGGTGCGGGCTTTCTGCAGAATGTGGTCATATGTAAATTGATAAATATCATAAACAGAAGTCATTTCGCCAAGTCTTTTATTTAAGTAAACCTTGTTCTTGTCTTGATTTGGAATGTATGTTTGAAATTTTTTCAGATTACCTATTTCAACAAGCAAACCTTGAAAATATGTATGATTAAATTCTTCCTGCTTTTGTTTTGTTGTATCTTTCGTTGGAAGCACATCAATAGGCAATCTATCTTTGTGTGATTTTAACGCCCAGAGTCCGGGTCTGATTTTAAAAAAGAATCTTTCATCCTGGACTATTCTTCTAATATTTGCAAATGGTGTCTTAGTTTTCCATACACAATCCTTTATTCTCAGCACTTCTTGATTTAAAAAGCCAAGGGTAGCATACCCTCCGTTGTCTTCCATTACTTTGATAACAGCTTCATACTGTTTCACGGTAATCTCCAATAATACGTATCAGCAAGACCGTTTTTTTCCGCAATTGCTGGCACTATTTCTTTTAATTCAGCCCCAAAGTTTTCTAAAATATTGGCAATCAGTGTTTCAATAGTCTCATCGAATAAAAAATTTAGACTTTTCTTATCAAGTTTAATGTCATTATCATCAATATACTCAGCTACATATCGAGCAATATTTTTGTTTGTAATCTCTATTGTTAGTGCAATATCGTTTTCTTTTTTACCTATTACTCTTGATGCCTTCGTAAAAAGTCATACAGCCATCTGAAGTGCAAATTCGTTGTTGACCGGGTGGTAGCTCAAAATCCGGTGCATATGCCGGATATCTGCTTTCAAGAACCCGCAGAAACCCAAGACAATACGCGAAACAACGGATAGACCACTTTCAGCAGCCTCTTTTTCACGTATCTCCTTCCCTCTGAAAGCGGCAGCCCTTAATATGTTCACTCCCAAGGCCTTCAATGTCGCGCAGAACCGAACCGCCGGTAATCCCCGAACCCTCGCTTTACGCCGGTCACCCTGTCATAAGAGGACATCGTCGCTTCTACTCCCGCCCGGTATCGGTATCGATCTTTGAACTCGTCGGTAGTTTCATATTCCCTTCGCACCGCAAGCCTGAGCTGCTTTTCATCATAACGAAGATAATAATGCCTCTTCCCTTTTTTGGC
>JBGOWS010000308.1:0-2663 GCA_041478735.1 Thermodesulfovibrionia bacterium
AATCAGCTTATGTCTTAACCGGGTGTAATAGTTTTGCTTCCTAATCGTTCCATAAATGAATCTTACCCATTTCAGCTCAAAGCATTTTTGGGTAAAGACCGGATACCGGTGTAACCATGGATGCACTAAGAGAAAAAAGAGGAGAGAAAAAAGAGGTCGAGTAGAGCAGTGGCGTAGTGGCTTTAGGCTCTCCTTGTCCGTATCCGCCGTTTTCAGCTTCGTGCCCGTTTAGGTTTCCCATGACTCTATTTCCACCGCCCCCTCTAAAATTCCGTACGTCGGGTTTTCCCCAATACGGCTTCAAGTGTGGTTTCAGATATGACCTTCACTATAAGATGTACAGTTTAAATTCGGCCCTAATATACTCCGTTTACTTATAGCTTATACATACCCTCAGACCATCTTGCTGCCTCCTGCCTTCTCACCCCTTACAGGCTTCCGCCAATCAGGTTCGCCTCAGCTCTCAGATAGCCACCCATCACCCAGAGGCCCTTCGCTCTGAAAGAGTTATGTTGTCTCTTCCATCCTCGCTACTACTACCTCATCCGCCAGTCTGAATAACTTTCCTTATTTTCCCTTTCGGTTATATAAGGAGTCTTTGTCATTCTTGGGCTATCCTGACTGCTATCCAGACCTTCCCTAATTTGACTACCAAACATTGTATGATTGCCGCCTGCTCTACGCCGAGGAGCCCGACCCTTGCTATTCCCATTTTCTTCAGGGTTGATACTAACCACCGCCATAGTGTCACAGGCTTGGCACTCCTAATTTTATGGTAACGACGCTTCAACCACATGTTCGCTTTCGCTGCGGCCCTCATACTTGCTCGCCCCGCTATACGGGACTTTTACTTCCGAGCTTCCATCCAAGAAAGTCACCTTCCCTAAATGTCGGATATAACTACAGAGCTAAAATGGGAATTGCTCTGGCAGGACTTTCACCTGCTTGCCTGATAGTTTTATAGGCTGCACGACACATCCCATATTTTTCATCGGCGTGAGCCATTTAGACCATTCGCTCCCTCAATCCTTCTTGAAAAGACAGGTGAATATTTTGAGAAAGATTATCCTGATCCCTTTATGATCAAGGTATATCCTGTCCGCCCTGAAAAGAGGGCTGTCATACCGGCTGTTACTCATGTTGACGGAACGGAAAGACTACAAACTGAGAGAAGGGAGGACAATCCCCTTTACTGGCAACTCATCAAGGAGTTTGAAAATCTTACAGGCGTACCGGTAGTTTTAAAAACATCCTTTAATGAAAACGAACCTATTGTTTGCACCCCCCAAGAAGCATTAGACTGCTTTTTGAGAACGAAGATGGATGCACTGGTCCTCGATAATTATTTTATAAAAAGAATAGATTAGTTTAAATAGTTAAATTGATTAAAAGGAATTTCTCTGAAAACCATGATGATATCTTTGACAAAATAAACTATAATCAAAATATATTTAGAGTAAGTGAGGGTATTACGATGATAGGTATTTTATCAAAACATGAAAAAGATGCTCTTGCAGATATAAAATCTGAAATATCAAGAAAATATCGTTTGTGCTGGATGAAATTGATAGGTTCAAAAGCACGTGGAGATTTTGATGAAGAATCGGATCTGGATGTGGTTATTGTGCTGGATGAACTCAATTGGGAAATTGAAAAAGATATATATGAAATCTGCTTTTACACAGGATTAAAATACGACATCCTTATATCACCAATCGTCTATTCTGATGATGAAATTAACAATAAACTACTGCAGGCAACACCATTTTACAAGGTTGTTGAAAAAGAAGGCCTTCTTATATGAATGAAGAAATAAAGGCACTGATTGATTACCGCCTAAAGGAAGCGAAGGAAGCACGAGAAGAGGCGGCAATACTCCTTGAAAGGGGAAAGTGCCGTGGTGCTTTGAACCGTGTTTATTATTCCATGTTTTACGCTGTGCTGGCATTGTTGGCTTCAAGACAATTTACGACTTCAAAGCATTCTGGTGCTATCTCTCTGTTTCACCGAGAATTTGTCAAAACAGGTATGATATCGGCTGATGTAGCCAAATTTATAGATATTGCTTTTGATTTAAGGAATAAATGTGATTACAGGGATTTCGTTACACCTGATGCTGAAAGGGTAGCTGAATTATTAAGAGAATCTGAAATATTTATTGCAACAATTGAGACAGCTTTAGCAAGCATTAGACCCTGAAAAACCAGTTAATATATTTTGTGAAAGTTTCTATCATCACTGCTGTCTTTAATAATGAAAAAGAAACAAGGGGTCAATTCTTTCTTATTGACAGTCTGGTCTATCTGGTTCATTTGGTTTCTCTAAATTTAATCCTCTGGATTGGAATTGGGCTTCGCTGAAGGAAGTCACCCTAAAAATATAGAGGGGGTCGCTTCTTTATCTTTGACAGATTTCATAGCCTACAAGCTTGCAAGCACTCAGCCAGACTTGAGTATTCTACAGATTCTCCCATTCCTCAAGGGGTATTTTCTTACCTATGCCGTTTTCGATCTCACGGATAAGCATTCGAAGCTGAGGGACTGAATATTCTTTATTGCCCGGCAGTGTAAGGGTATAAGGAGTCTCACCATAGTTAGGCCGGTAGTTATCTTTGGAGAAAATAATAAGGGAAATGTTTTTAATTTGATCAGTCAGATCGCAAG
>JBGOWS010000272.1:0-3208 GCA_041478735.1 Thermodesulfovibrionia bacterium
AATACCTTTTCTGTATCTGTCGGTCTTTTTCTAAGGGTTTTAGCTATTGTGTTCATGTCACTGCTCACCCCCACCCTCGCCCTCCCCCATCAAGGGGGAGGGGAATAGTTTATATTACCCACTCATTTTGAGAAAGAGCCACATAAATATGGAATCTGCAAAAATGGGATCATTTATCCTTTATCCCTTCTTTTGCAATCCTCTTCGAAACCACCTTTTTTGTATATTCCCTTCCATTTCTAACTCCAGCCTTTCTGCCTTTTGCGATTCCACCAAGGCTCAATATAGATTTCTTTTTCTTCTTTTTTACAAGCATGACAACCTCATGTTTACCTTCAACTGATTCAATTGAATCATAAAAACGGATATTTGTCAAGAAATATTTTGACAGACTTTCTAATCGATATACTTCATACGATGAATTACAAATGAGTTCGATACGAGATTGCTTCGGTCGGTTCGACCTCGCAATGACAACCAAAGACTGGTGGCTTGAGTATAGAGGTTTTACGCCTTTCCTTAAACTGACTGATGTGGTTTACCCGTTTACTATACTCCTCAAAAATTCAACTGTTGCCGAGTGTATTATTCATGTAACTTCTATTGTACTGTCCCTAACACTTCTTTACATTAACCCAAAAAATGCAATTATAAAAAAAAGAAGGCGGGCATGTGTGCAGAAAAAGCTTTACTCTTGCCACCTTTGTAGGACATTTCTTTACCGAATAGACCTGTTCGTTTTTATGCATAGCAATTATATCGCATTTAAAGCCAAATTGCGATTGGTAAAGGTTTTTCTGCATATATGCCTGTCAGCAAATGCATTTTTCGGGTTAATCGGGAGCCGTCATTCCCGCCCCCATTTTCATGAGGGTAAACTCCAGCGGGTCACCTCAGCGACTCGCCGAGGCGAGAATCCAGATTGAAAAGACTGGATTCCGGATCAAGTCCGGAATGACAAAAAGCGTAAAGTCATTTATGAGACACCACACTATATCGCAAAAGATTCAATCAAAAAATCAAGACTCCCCTTCGGTTATCTCTGTACGAACAAGCGTGAGAATTGCAGAATGAGGCACGATCAGATACTTTTTCCCCTCGAACTCAATTTCTATTGCGGCTTCTTTGAGAAATATTGCGTAATCTCCTTCAGCCGCCTGAAGGGGAATGTACTTCAATTCTTTTTTCTTGTTGGAAGTAAAAGATTCTTCTGAAAGAGGATCATGGACAACATAACCAGGCCCTGTTTTTACGACATACCCACCTACTACTTTCTCTTTCTCCTTGACGGTAGCAGGCAGGTAAAGCCCCGAGCCAGTCCTGTCCGACCTATCATCAGGGTCTATAAGAACTCTATCCCCAACAATTATAAGATTTTTCTTTGCTTTCATATGGAAATACCTTTATAATTCTTTGTCATTCCGACTTGTTCGGAATCCTTCTTATTATATTACAGCATTTCAGTGAAGAAAGATTCCAGATAAGCTGGAATGACATTTCTAAAGATTGCTGAGTTATCAACAAAAGCCTTTTATATAGTTACTTTAAAATAAAATATTCGAAAATGCTTTCTATTATACCTCCGGCAGCATTATATTTATCTGCGCTCCTGGGAAATAAGCGAGATTAATTTCCTTCGCTTTTCCCCTCGCCCATTGAGGTATTATCGAAAGTTTTGCTGTTCCTGAGCGGACGGAGAGTTTGCCATTCCATTGTTTAATAAACCTCCTTACTGCAGACAATCCATGCCCTCTCCCCTTATCCGCAAAGCGTGAGGCACCATGAAGCAGTCCTTTTTCTATGGCCTCAATATCACTTTTTAGCGAAAGCCTCTCTGATAAAGATCTTCTGAAGCCTATACCAATATCCATAACAGCAATCTTGACAACATTTTTATTCAAGTTCTGGAAATGATATTTTTGTACCCCTACAAACCCTTTATATTCACTATGTTCGATTATATTCTGGCACGCCTCTGAAAGTGCTACTATAAATCCATTTATTGCATTTTCATCGTAGTTAAGATGCATTGCAAGGATTGCATGGCTGCGGTCTTTAACCTTTCCGACTAGGAAATGGATATCATCTGACTTTTCTATAGGGGTTATCTCAAGCAGGACATCAGAATAAGAACTTCTGAAATATTTTTCTGACAGCTGCGGGTTTAAAGGTTCAAGAATGAAATATCTTTCAGCAAATTTAAAGAACTCCATCCTCTCAAGATACTTGAGGACTTCTTCTGATTTCGGAAGAAGGATAGTTTTCTGAATGCCCTCTGATTTGAAAAGTTCTCCCATCTCAAGAAGTCCAACCATGCCATAAGGGTCTATAAAAGCTGTCTCTCGAAGGTCAATCAGTGATGATTCTCTAAAGATGGATAAAACCTTTTCAAAGGTTTCTTCTGTGATCTGTGTAAGCATAAAGAAAAATCGTTAGATGTATATGTTTGTCATGCTGAATTCATTTCAGGATCTCAAATTATTTCTTAGATGCTGAAATAAATTCAGCATGACATTAAGGAGATGTTTTCTATAAAATCTCCCCTTGCCCCTCTTTACCAAAGAGTGGGATTGAAGAAGGATTCTGGACAAGCCAGAATGACATAAATTGCTCCCCTTCCAGGAGGGGTGGTAAATGTTTACAGTTCAAAAACCTCACCCTTGTCAGGAATATGCGTTATAAAACCAAATCGGTCATTTACAAGCTCGCCAAAAGAAATAGCCACCTCTTCTTCTCCATGCACTATAAATACCTCGGGTGAATCTTTAAAGCCTGATAGCCACTCGATAAGTTCTGCCTGGTCAGCATGTGCGGAGAAGCCATTTATAGTGTAAATAGATGACTTAACAGCTATCTCCTCTCCGAGTATGTGAACAGATTTTACTTTATCAACGATTCTTCTTCCAAGTGTACCTTTTCCCTGAAAGCCAACAAATATAACACTACACTCAGGTCTCCATAGATTATGCTTCAGGTGATGCCTTATCCTTCCACCTTCACACATCCCGCTTCCAGCAATTACAACAATGCCTGATTTTATCCTGTTTAATTCCATTGATTCCTGGACGCTCTGAACAAAGTGTAACTTAACAGATTTATCGGTATTCTTAATGGAAAAAAATTTCATTGCCTCATCATCAAAGCATTCGGGATGTGCAAGATATACCTTTGTTGCCTCTTCTGCGAGTGGGCTGTCCAAATAGACATC
>JBGOWS010000038.1:0-12841 GCA_041478735.1 Thermodesulfovibrionia bacterium
AAGGAGATAAGCATATTCATGTCACCCCTGAATGTACATGTCAATCGTGCTCCATGTGATGGTAATGTGAGCGTTGTACGATACTCGCCGGGTAAATTTATGGCAGCGTATAAAGATAGCGCATCGATCAGGAATGAGAATATCGTTATGGTTCTTGACGGGAAAGAAGGTAGAGTTCTTGTAAGACAGGTCGCGGGTTTTATTGCGAGAAGGGCGGTATGTAAAGCTAAAGTTGGCGATTTGCTAAGACGGGGAGAAAGATATGGCATTATAAAGTTCGGGTCGAGGCTCGATGTTTATTTGCCACAGAACGCCAAAATTAAGGTTAAATTAGGCGATAAGGTAAAGGCAGGAGAGACAATTATAGGAGAAATATAGAGGAGTAAGCAGAATGACAAAGAGAGCCTGTTATCTCATCCTCTGATTTTCTTATCAAAATCATCCATTTTATCAGCCAGACTTTTCCAGTTACACGTCTGCATGAGTTTGACCATTGTATGCATTGATCCACTTTTAATGATCTTCAATCTCTCGGATTCTTTTTCCACCCCGTAGAAGGGGAGCATGAAAAAAAAGGCCTGGTCCACATACTTTTTTATTGGCGTGAGCACGTCTTCCCGCCTTGTATAATAAGGGTCTTCACCTTCGTCACATGACCTTCCAAAAACAATGAACTGCCTGCATGAGATAGGCCGTATGGGATGCGCAGCGCATGAGCTGTCCACCAGAAAGGGACACGGGGCGTTTTCCTCGTAATCCCTGAGCTGTTTCTTGAGCACTTCGCGATCAGGATTTTCTATCTTTTCCGTGATGTACCATGAGATGCCCACCAGCTCCAACGGATAGACAGGGATGGTTTTATGGGTTCTGCAGCAGCTGGAGCACCCCTTGCTGCAGGCCAATTTTTTATTTCTTCTCTTCTCCATTTTAACAGCCTCACTAATGCCTCTATCAACTGTATAATAGGCATCCAGTAGCATAGAGAGCCATGAATGGACCGTTTCCTCGCCTGGGAAGGAAAGTCTCCCGGGCTTAAAGTAATCTCCGTTCATTGCTTTTTTATCCGCCATTTTTACAAAACTACCCAATTCAAAATTGCGATAACACTAACTTACTAAAATTTCCTGTGCATGTTATTTATACAACAAGTGCAACATCAGGCATGTAGTGACAGAGCCTTCACCTAATATAAATATAATACTGAATTATGCAACAAAATAGCCATTCAGAAGTAATTTGAACCTAAATTAACCCGAAAATTGCATTTGTACAATGATTATAGCAAGCATATGTGCATAAAAACCTTTACAAAGCAGGATTTGGATATTCTTGGTTATCAATTCGTTATACATGAAAACATGAACTTCGCTGAGTATCAAATGTCTCACAAAGGTGCTGCTGGTAAAGCTTTTTCTGCACATATGCCTATCTATATTGCATTTTTCGGGTTAAGCGATTTTTTTAAGCCTGTCATTGCGAGGAGTCCCGAAAGCTTTCGGGATCGGAATGACAATTCTAAAGGCTTCATCCATATAAATCGCTTATTTTGACAAATCCTTTTATTTCCGGTCTATGGCAGTAATAACGCCGCAGTATTAGTCACAAAGGGGATTTAAAAAGAGTTCTGCTTATTGCGGCATAATGTGCGTAGAAGTGTTTGAACGCTTGGGGCAGATTATGTTTTAAGCAAATATACTATATTTTTATTATAATTAGACATAATGAGAAAAGGGATATACATACTTCCAAACACCTTGACGCTATGTGGAATGTTTTTAGGATTCTATTCAATCCTTGCAACTCTTAAAGGAAACTATATCCATGCTGCCTGGGCTATAATGATAGCCATTATTTTCGATGGACTCGATGGCTGGGTTGCACGGCTTACACACAGTACAACAAGGTTTGGTATAGAGTTAGATTCCCTTTCAGACCTTGTTGCTTTTGGTATTGCACCGGCAGTGATGCTTTACAAATGGTCTCTTATACCCTTTGGTCGTGTTGGATGGGCAGCTGCATTTTTGTTTGTGGCATGCGGTGCATTAAGACTTGCGAGGTACAATGTTCAGATGGGATCGACAGAATCCAAGGCATTTACAGGTATGCCTATTCCGGGTGCTGCAGCGATTGTTGCAACGCTTGTAATCTTTTATCATGAAATGTGGGAAACGGTCCCTGTTAAAAGTTATTTTATTCTTGTGTTTACATTTTTTCTTGCAGTGCTTATGGTTAGTACTTTGAGATTTCACGGAGCAAAGGAACTGGATTTCAGTAAAAGAAAACCGTTCTGGATCTTAGTCGCAATTGTTATGGTTCTTGCAATAATAATCATACACCCTGAGATCGCACTTTTTGTATTTGCGATGATTTACTTGATTGGCGGTATAATTGAAAATATAGTTCTATATTACAGGAGAAGAAAGCAAATTAATAAGGCAGGTGCAACATAATGAGGGTAATAAAAATATTTGATACTACGCTTCGCGATGGTGAACAATCGCCAGGCGCATCCATGAATATTGAGGAAAAGTTAACAATTGCAAAGCAGCTTGCACGACTCGGTGTTGATATTATCGAAGCTGGATTTGCAATCAGCTCGCCTGGCGATTTTGAGGCGATAAAGACTATAGGCAGTGAGGTAGAAGGGCCGATTATATGTAGTCTTGCCAGGGCAAAAGAAGAGGATATAAAGAGGGCATGGGAGGCACTAAAGGATGCTCCCAAGAAACGGATTCACACATTTCATTCTACATCTGATATTCACCTCAAATATCAGTTTCGCATAAGCAGGGAAGAGGCGTTAAAAAGGTCTGTTGAGATGGTCAAACTTGCAAGAAGTTTTGTAGAGGATGTAGAGTTTTCTCCTATGGATGCGACCAGAACCGATATTTCTTACCTCTGTGAGGTGGTCGAGGCTGTCATAGATGCAGGGGCTTCAACAGTTAATATACCAGATACTGTCGGATATAGCATTCCGATTGAATTCGGCGCGATGATAAAGGCCATCCATGACAGGGTTAAAAATATTGATAAGGCTGTTATCTCGGTGCACTGTCACAATGACCTCGGGCTTGCAGTAGCCAATTCTTTATCAGCTGTATTGAACGACGCTGGACAGATTGAGTGTACGATAAATGGCATCGGAGAACGTGCAGGAAACTGTTCCCTGGAAGAGGTTGTTATGGCTTTGAGGACAAGACGCGATGTTTTTAATGCTGATACAGGGATAAATACAGAAGAGATAATACGCAGTAGCAGGCTTGTGACAAAGATAACCGGCATTTCCGTACAACCAAACAAGGCGATTGTAGGGGCTAATGCTTTTGCGCATGAAGCGGGTATCCATCAGGATGGACTTCTTAAAGAGAAATCCACCTATGAAATTATTAAACCTGAAAGTATAGGTCTTTATTCTGCGAAGCTTGTTCTTGGCAAACATTCTGGACGACATGCCTTTAAGACAAGACTCAAGGAGCTTGGATATGTTCTAACAGACGAAGAACTTAAAAAGGCATTTGAACGGTTCAAAAAACTTGCTGATCAAAAGAAAGACATATTTGATGAAGATATAGAGGCTTTGGTTTCCGAAGAAGTTACAAAAGCCCCCGAGGTTTATAGCCTTGTTGATTTATATATTGTAAGCGGCATCAATCAAAAGCCTACTGCAACTGTAAAGCTCAAGGTCGGTGAAGATGTAATAGACAGGATAGAGCATGGTGATGGACCTGTTGATGCAACGTATAAGGCCATTGCAGCCATAACAAATACAAAGAGCAACCTGCTTAAATTCGAGGTCAAGAGCATTACAGGCGGCACAGATGCTCTTGGAGAAGTAATGGTTTCACTTGAGGAAGAAGACAGGACCGTAAGGGGTCACGGCGCTGATACAGATATAATAGTTGCCGCTGCTAAGGCATATATTAATGCACTGAATAAGCTGGCAGCGAGAAAAAGGCAGTAAGGCGCTTTCAGTAGATGTTATCTGCTCCCGTTATTTTCTCTGTTACAACGATATATATGTTCAAGGTCTGGAGAAGTGCGCCGCAGACACATTTTGGGTAAGTTACCGCATGGAGCGAAACCGCCAAGCCTGTGTTAACTGAAGCTGTCTGGGCTTCGGTACTAACGTCGTCTCCAGCCACTCCAAACAGGTAAACCATTTTCATCGCGAAGCTTCAGCACTTTCTCCCCTTTCTTTACTTCAGCTGCAATGACGGCCGGTTTCCCACCAAAAATGATTCTTGAACCTTTAACCTCAATTTTGTCCTTTGGCATAATCTTGACGTCTTGGCTTTCGATGTACCATTCCGGGCCTAAATGGACGGAAATGGTTTCCTTATTTGTTTTCACCATCGTATGTACGCCGTATGACATCCCCTTAATTGGGATAATTCTGTCCATACTGACCACATCTCCACTGATGGTTTCTACAGTTTTGAGGTTGTACATCCTCCCGTACTGAGTTCCTATTCCCCAGCCACCGCTTCCTTTCCATTTCATTCCTCGCTGAGCAAAAGAATCCGTAACAAGAAGAATGCTGAGAATGGAAATCGCCGTAACCAAAATTCCTATCTTCTTCATGTTGCACTCCTTTCTTTTAATTGTTTTTAGTTTAGCAAACCCAATTTTCATCTAACGGGCTCGGGGTAAACGAAGTGGCGGACGTGAACGAAGTTCACGGACGACATTTTGTTTGTCTTGTTCATATCCGCACTTGAGTTCGGATATACCCCCAAAATCGGGGTGATAGACGAACATGGTTCGGATATCCCAACTCCCTCCGTATGACAAAATCTGTCAGTTGCTACCTCCTTTCTTTAAGTTTAAACTGTCCAGCGGACTCTGTATTTTACCCAGACTCTTTGTACTCACATGCGTATAAACCCCGCTGTATATGACGGCGGGGTAAATCTCGGTTGTTTTACTGTTTGCATGTCCTAAAAGTTCCTGTATATACCCCGCACTTTTTATTTATCCTTCAGACTATTTTCAATTCTTTTTATTAAAAATTTATAAGCATTCCCGAAATATTTCAATTGTTTTTCTCTTTCACGAGCGTCTTTTTCGGACATATATGCTTCATAATATATTAACTCAAATGGATAATAATTCTTTGTTGAAAATACCATCCCACTATTGTGATCTTGAAATCTCCTTTCTAAATCGTTGGTTGACCCAATATATTTCCACCCTTTAACTTTTTGACTTTTAATTAAATACACATAATACATAATTAAAGTGCGGGGTGTATCTTAAATCTGTTCCACTTTCCAATAAGTGTGTGGCAAACCCCGTTAGAAATTTACTCATAACTTTTGTCCTATGAAAAATTTTAATCGATTTTTTATGTATCGCTTCCCCATGCCTGATTTTAAGTATTTCTCTCTTGCCTTTGCATCTTTTTCATTCAAACACCCTTCATAATATATCAGCTTCCATGGTAGCCCACTCTTTGTTGAAAAAAACATGTCCCGTATTGTGCTCTTGAAGTCGCTTTCTGATATCATTAGTAAATCCTGTATACCACAGACCATCCTTTTCACTTCGAATTACATAAGTATAGTAGAGTTGCATAATCTTTTAATTTCTAACGGGGCAAAACTATGTCTTAGTGTATGAACTGATACCTCTTTTTTAATGCCAGCCTTTTCGCAAGCATGTGTTAATAGTTTTTCGACTGTCCTTGTTGACAGATACCTTCCATCCCTTGCCCCTTCAAAAAGCCATTTTGCAGGCTTATATTTTCTCCAGTATTCCCTCAAAATCTCTAATGCTGTATCGGTCTTTCCTGCCTTTAGCTCCTTTCACATGAACGAGCATCCTATTACTATCAACGTCTTCAACTTTCAATTTTACTACTTCTCCCACTCTTAATCCGGCTGAGTATATGATCATAAGTATTGCCTTGTGTTTGATATTATCAATAGATGAGAGGATTTTAGCAACTTCTTCTTTACCCCGCACTTTCTATAAAGTGCGGGGTTTACTTAAAACAACTGGTAGCTTTTTATCCTTGCGAGGTCTCTTTATTTCATACAAAAACTTCCTCTTTAGCATTATTCCATAATAGAACTTCAGGGCGTTGATGGCTTGATTAAGTGTGGAAGTGGCGGATTCTTTTTCCTCTACAAGGTAAAGTAAGTAATCTTTTATGTCGTTGTCAGTAATCTCAGATGGACTCTTTACCGCAAACCCCAAAAAGTCCCTATTGTAATAAACATAGCCTTTGACAGTTTATAGCTGTATTTTCTTGAAATGAGTTCTTTCCTCAGATCTTCAAAATTGTGCGGAGATTGCTTCGGCCCTTCGGGCCTCGCAATGACAGGCGAGGGCGGGGCTTTGAAAGAAATAGAAGGCTTAGCTTGCAGGGTAGGGTCTATATGGATTTCTTCATCTTTGAATATTTCTAAAATCTTCTCTAAGGTTCCATCGGTATCGGGAAAGCTCCAGTATCTCTTGTCCTTATGCCATTTGCGGCCTTCAATGGTTTTGACCGTTGCTACAAGTTGAGGGTCATATTGGAAGGAAACTGTTATCCTGCCTGAGTCATCTTTACTGACATTTACTACCCCATAGCCGTCCACCCTCCCCGTGCCCCTCCCATCAAGGGAGGGGATGAATAAGTAGATTAGGGTTTATATGGGTTGATTATTGCTTAAGCCTTCTGTATTGTGAAGATTTTTTGCTATAATGTTCAGATGGAACTAACTGAAAATGCACTAAAGGTTCTCAGGGCAAGATATCTCTTTAAGGATGAAAATGGGGATGTTATAGAAACCCCTGAAAAGATGTTCGAGAGGGTTGCAAAAACCGTTGCCTCAGCAGAAGGCCTATATGGTGGTAGCCCGGATGAATGGGAAGAAAAATTCTATTCACTCATGACAGATCTTAAATTCCTCCCTAATTCTCCTGCACTTATGAATGCAGGAAAAGATATCGGTCAGCTTGCTGCATGCTTTGTCCTTCCTGTTGATGATTCGATGAAAGGAATCTTTGAAACCTTAAAAAATGCTGCTTTAATACTCCAGAGCGGTGGGGGCACTGGGTTTTCATTTTCGAGACTGAGGCCAAAGGCAGATATTGTCCGCTCTACAGGAGGGATAGCGAGTGGGCCTGTTTCATTTATGAAGATTTATAACACAGCAACAGAGGTGATAAAGCAGGGTGGGGCGAGGCGAGGGGCAAACATGGGAATACTGCGCGTCGACCATCCAGATATCCTTGAGTTTATAAAAATTAAAAGATCAGAAGGGGAACTTACAAACTTTAATATTTCTGTAGCAGTGACAGATGCATTTATGGACGCATTCAAGAATAACGGAGAATATGAGCTCGTTAATCCGCGAAGTAAGGCTGTAGCAGGTAGACTGAAGGTAAATATCGTATTCGATGCAATGGTCGAAAGCGCGTGGGAAACAGGTGATCCAGGCATTGTTTTTATAGACAGGATTAACAGGGCAAATCCAACACCTCATATCGGGAATATAGAATCAACTAATCCCTGCGGCGAGCAGCCTTTGCTCCCCTATGAGGCATGCGTTTTAGGTTCGATGAATTTATCAAAATACGTGAAACAGCCAAATCCCCCCTTACCCCCCTTTTCTAAAGGGGGGCATGGGGGGATTAAAAACTTGTCACTGAGATATATTGATTGGGATTCTTTGTCCGGAGATATTAAGACTGCTGTGAGGTTTCTTGATAACGCCATAGACGTGAATAAATATCCAATTCCAGCGGTAGAAGAAATGCATAAAGGCAATAGGAAAATCGGACTTGGTGTTATGGGATGGGCTGATATGTTAATACTGCTTGGCATCCCGTATAACCACAAAAAAGCATTCAGTCTTGCGAGGGATTTAATGAAATTCGTAAGAGACACTGCAAGACAGACATCTGTTGAGCTTGCTGAAAAAAGAAAAGTTTTCCCCAATTTCAAGGGTTCTGTTTATGATTTTCCGGGCATGCCACGTGTTAGAAATGCGACAACTACTACAATAGCACCTACAGGCACACTTTCAATTATTGCAGATTGTTCAAGCGGTATAGAGCCAATTTTTGCCATTGCATACAAGAGACTCATATTGGACACAGAGCTTTATGAGGTTAACAAATACTTTTTCGATGTTGCTAAAAGTAAAGGTTTCTATAGTAAAGAATTAGAAAGCAAGGTAATAGAAAAAGGGCATTTAAGAGGTTTCAGAGAGATACCTAATAAGATTAAGAGGCTGTTTAAAACAGCACTTGAGATACCGCCGGAAGACCATATAGAGATGCAGGCATGTTTTCAGGAGTATACTGATAATGCTGTATCAAAAACTATTAATATGCCCTATAGATCAAAAAAAGAAGAGGTTGCAAAGGCATTTCTGCTTGCATATGAAAAAGGTTGTAAGGGGATTACCATCTTCAGATATGGAACAGCCAGGAAGGGTACCTTATTAAGGTTTACTGATACGGATTAGATATCTCAGTTACTAAACCCTGAACCTTTTCTTTTATCTCATCCCTCGCACGCCTGAATTCATTCATTATCTCTTCTTCCGCACCTATTGTCCCAACAGGGTCTTTGATTGGCCAATGTATTCGCTTTATCTCTGACGGTGTATAAGGACAAAATTCCTCAGCGTGCCTGCAGAGGGTTACAACAATATCCATTTGTTTCAGCATATCTTCATCAATACTCTTTGATTTCTTGTTTGATATATCTATGCCAATTTCCCTCATGACTGCAATTGCCCTTTTGTGAACACCCGCAGCCATAAGACCGGCGCTATAAACTTTAATTAATCCTTTGCCAAATTCCCATGCAAATCCTTCTGCCATTTGGCTGCGACAGGAATTGGCAGTACACAAAAACATAATTTTTTTCATTGAAATGCCTCTTTTTCTTTCAGAAATTATGTTTTAATTATATCAAATTTGTCTTTTGTGCTACCAGCTAAAAATACTCTCAGCCATTAATTTATTTTTTTAGAAATCTACCCTCATCCTATGATAGTTCGTCACAAAAAAACTCGAAAAACATTCCTGTGGATTTTCAACAGGATGGGTGTCAAAGGTTTGCACATAATTCGAATGATACTTTTTATCAATAAAGACTTGAATAAAATAAATCTATTTTTTTATTATTAAAGGAAAATAAGGAGGGTACATGCTTAAGGAAAATGTTGAAAATGTTCTTGAAAAGATAAGGGTAGGTCTCAAAAGAGACGGTGGTGATATAGAACTCGTCGATGTAAAGAATAGCATTGTTTATGTGAAGCTTAAGGGTGCATGCGGCACATGTCCGATGTCAACCCTTACACTAAAACATTGGGTTGAAGCAAACCTAAAAAGAGAGCTACCGGAAATAAGCGCTGTACAGGCTGTTTAGGATTAATAAGAGGTTTGGAGGGCAGGAATTGTTTTTAAACCTAAAATTAAGCAATAAAAGAATATTAAAATGCGCTGTTGTTTTATTGCTGGTTTTTTCCCCATCATTTTTACCCAGCACTAACGCGGTAGTGCTGGGTAAAATAGAGGTAAAAGGCATTCGCTACTGGTCGTCCCCGGACTATACAAGGGTTGTGGTTGATCTATCAGAGCCTGGTGAGTTTTTAAAGAATCGAATATCACATCCTGACAGACTTTATTTTGACCTGATGAATACCACGATAGCTAAAGAGTTAAAGACCAGCTGTCCTATTGGAGACGGGATATTAAAAACAGTCAGGGTAGGCCAGTTTAAACCTGATACAGTAAGGGTCGTACTTGAACTGGAAAAGATTGCAGATTTTAATGCCTTTGTCCTTGATAACCCTGCAAGATTTGTTATTGATGTCTATGGAAAAGAGAAAATAAAAAAGCCGGATACACTAATAGAAAAAAGGAAGATTGTTATTGACGCTGGACATGGAGGCCATGACCCGGGTGCAGTAGGATTGAAAGGGCTTTATGAAAAAGATGTTGTGCTTGATATAGCCTTAAAACTCGAGCAGATTCTTTTAGCTGATCCATTGAATGAGGTTTTTCTCACAAGAGAAACTGACGTATTCATACCACTTGAAGAAAGGACTGTTACAGCAAACAAAAAAAATGCAGATTTCTTTGTATCAATTCATGCCAATGCAAGCCCAAGAAGAAAGGCTAAGGGTATTGAAACGTATTTGCTTAACTGGACAGATGATGAAGGAGCTATGAGGGTTGCAGCAAGAGAGAATCGAATATCATTAAAGAAAATGAAAGCGATGAATCGAAAAATGCAGATAGATGTCCTTGATATAATCAAAAGTGACCTTATGAGACAAAATAAAAGAGATGAATCTGTTAAACTTGCCCACTATATCCAGAAATCCATGGTATCAACTCTGGACAACGGTGATAATAATATTTTAGACCTTGGTGTCAAACAGGGACTCTTTTATGTTCTTTTCGGTGCAAGAATGCCTTCAGTCCTTGTTGAGGTCTCGTTTATAAGTAATCCTGAAGAGGAAAAACTGCTATCAGAGGAGTCTCACAGAATGCAAATAGCAAAGTCGATTGCTGAGGGTCTGAATAAATATTTAACATCTATACCAACGGTTCAGAAGGTTGTAGAATTTAGAAGCAATACCCCACATTATAGGTAACCATTGTCCCCTGAGATTAAGATTATCTTTTACGTATTTTTTATCATCTGTCTTTTCCTCATAAAGGATATTACAGTTTATCTGTTTATTCTTTTTGCAATATCGTTATTACTCCTCAGAATTCCCTTTAAATCTCTAAAGACTGGCTGGATTTCAATAAGCCTTTTTCTTTTATTTACCTTTATCAGCAATGTGTTTTTCCAACACGGAAGGATCCTTTACAGCGTGGGGTCTCTTGTTATTACAGAGGAAGGGCTCAATATATCGGCTATCAGAACGATGAGGGTTTTTTTTATGATTGTTGGCGCAAAGATACTTACTGCTACAACACAAATAGAATTACTCGTAGGTGCCTTTGGGAAAATCTTGAAACCTCTTGAGCGTTTGGGTATACCCGTTGTCGAATTTTTTTCTACGATGGGCCTTACTATGAAATCTCTTCCAAGACTTAAAGACCAGATAGCCGAGACTTATAAAGAGAAGGTGAATGAAGGGGATATAAAAGGTTTCTGGGATCGTGCGAAGGTTATTTCGAAGTTCTTGATGCCATTGTTGGTAAAGAGCATACAATCACCTGAGATTTTTTTTAAGGAGAACTCAAGAAATGGAACATCAACATCGCCGACAGGTAAGCACAAAGGGAAATAAAATTTGTTTACTGTTAAACAATATATACAAATTGAACGTCATTCCAGCTTGGAACGTTGATTATTCAATCTACGTTCCTTGTCTGGAATCTTTCTGAAAAAAAGAAGGATTCTGGACAAGCCAGAATGACAGAATACGATCTAAATTGAGCGATTTATATGAATGAAGCCTTTAGAATTGTCATTCCGAACCCTTCGTTTGTCATTCCGAGCAGAGCGAGGAATCTTGTCTTTTGTCTCAGGGTGAACTCCGTGAGGAATCTCGTCTTTAGTAAGAGAGATTGCCACGTCGCTCTCTACGAGTCGTAGACCGCTCCTCGCAATGACAGTCTTAAAAGAATCGCTCAATTTAGGTACGAGTAAGGTTATTCTCAGGTGAATGAAAGGGTTGATATATTAATCAAGGGTGGTCTGATTTTTAATGGTACCGGCTCGGAACCATTCGAGGCAGACATAGGCATCTCTGGAGATAAGATTGCCTTTATTAGCAAAAAATCAAGGATATTGCAAAAGGCCAAAAGGGTTATAGATGCTAATGGATTGGCGGTTGCCCCGGGATTTATAGACACTCATTCACATTCTGAATTTACACTGCTTGCTGATCCTCGTGCAGAAGGTAAGATATTTCAGGGAATAACAACTGAAATAAATGGAAACTGTGGTCTTTCTGCTGCTCCGCTTTATGGCGAAGCATTGAAGCAGAGAGAAGAAAACCTTATTGAATTTAGTATCTATAAACGCTGGGCAACCTTTGAAGAGTATTTTGAAATCCTGAGAAAAGGTTTGGCTATTAATTTTATCACACTTGTAGGCTACGGCAATGTAAGGGCATGTGTAGCAGGATTTGAAGACAGGGAACTAACTTCAGCAAACAAAAGGAAGGTATACAATCTTCTAAGGAAATCAATCCGAGAGGGTGCTGTCGGGGTTTCTACAGGTTTGATATACCCGCCTGGTATATATTCAACTACAGAGGAACTGATTGAAATAGCAAGATGTTGTAATAATCTTATTTACACATCCCATATGAGGAGCGAAGGAGATAATTTAATAGAGTCTATCGAGGAGACAATAAGGATCGGGAGGGAATCAGGGATTAATGTCCATATTTCTCATCTAAAGACGAGCGGTAAAAAGAACTGGCATAAGATAGACAATGCCATATCACTGATAGAAGAGGCACAGAAAGAAGGCATAAAGGTTACATGCGATAGATACCCATATACTGCTGCATCTACTGATCTTGATACAATACTGCCGTCCTGGGTATATGAAGGAGGCAGGGAAGAAGAGCTTAAAAGGTTAAAGAAGTCAGAGCTTCAAAAAAAGATAAAAGAAAAAATACTAGACGAAAACCCTGAAATAAAATTCTGGGAAAGCGTTAATATTGCATCCGTATCTTCTGAGAAGAACAGATGGATGGAAGGCAAAAGCATAGCTTACATTGCATATCGTGAAGATTCTGAACCTGTTGACACATTACTCAAAATACTCATCGAAGAAAATCTCAAGGTTAGTGCTATATTTTTATCTATGAATGAGGATAATCTCAGAAGGTTCCTTTCGCTTCCATATGTCATGATAGGA